>NZ_DATGTT010000063.1:0-44401 GCF_035301675.1 Lentibacillus sp.
AGGTTTAACCGAACAGGAAAAGTAATTGCATTCACTGGAATGTGGACCTTTGCCTTTGGCGCTGCATTTAATGAAACAAGTTCAGATGTTACAGGTACACCTGAACTTCTCACTTCCTTTTCAATTCCTTTGGTTGTTATAGGAATCGCATTATTGATTGGTTCAAACTTTTTCAGAAAAAAACTTAAGAGATAATCTTCTTCAATCGGGCGCACTTCCGGAATAATAGATAGCGTCCAATTTGCCATTGTCGGGCCATTTTGTTGAAGAAAACTTTCATGTATTCATTTTAATTGTTGGCCAGTTCGTCCCGGTCACTCGCGCGGGGAGGTTCTTCCATCCATCCATGTTCAATAAATAGGTTAGCACCGTCTTCCGAGTATTTCAGGATTTCGTGAATAAACCGGTCGTAATGAACCGTTAAATCACGTCTGAGACTCGTGGAAATACTCGTTCCGTAATAGCCCATCCCTAGGCCGATCAGTGCCGTTACGATAAACAGCATCATTTTATCGGAAAAAGGCGGAACCTTTGATTCAGTCACAAATGTATCGGATGTCATCGGTACAGGCAAATCATCCTCACGCAAAATAGAACCGAATATTTCATTATGTTTATCGGCTATTTCCTTGCCTCGTGTAAAAAATTGGCCCACCTTTTTGGTCTGAGCAATTTGACTAAATCCCACCAATGTCGCAACCCCCAAAGAATTACGCTGGAAATTGGCAAACAGATTGGCGATCTCCAATGACAAGAGCGGCCGTCTTTCACCAAACCACCCTGTCATAAATGATTGCTTTTTGACATAATCAACTTTCTCTGGGTAAGGGATGTAAGGGGAGCGGACAAAGAGTCCTTTTGAAAGTAAAGCCTGTTTTGCCATCGTGTTTAATTCTGTGGATTCTTGCAGACATTCGGCAAAGTAAGCATCAATATCGGATCTGACAGCCAATGACTTGGCAACACTGTATGCATTAAGTGATATTTGTGACATTTGAAACATGAAATGGAGCAAATACTGGTCGGAAAATAGCCTTGGTGCTTCGATATTTAAGTCCTGGTTTTCTGAAAATCCGGCGGGCACCGGATAATCTTCCCCGTTGAATATAGCCGTCAGTTTCGCGACGTGCGCCTCGGACAATTTTAAAGCGTGATCTAAAATGGTATGTGTATCAGGATCTTCGCACGTTTTCAAAAAATATTTCAGGATACATATGGATGCTGTATCGTTTTGGTAGGATGTCCAAATTTGCGATAGCTCAGCAGATGTCAGTTGCACGGTGGATTCGTTTGCCATGATTCGATTCCTCCAAAAAATATTTTTGTTTTTATTGTCTGCCTCACAATATAAATTATTCGTCGCAAGACGGCCCGTATGTTGAGTACACAATCAAAAATATGCATAAGGGAAAGGGAAAATAAGTTATTTGCAAAGTGCTAATACATACCACAGGTAATTATTGGGGATGACTAAAGTAACATCAGGAGTTATTGGAGGGGAAATAATTGGAACCTGAAAAAAATGTCAAACTGACATCAGCAGAAATTTCACAGCTTTGGACAGTATACATGGAAGAAAGTGCAAATGTATGTCAATTTCAATATTTTTTAGCTAAGGTTGAGGATGAAGAAATAAGACCTATTGTTCAACATTCCTTAAAGTTAGCTCAGTCACATATTCAAAAAATAACTGAAATTTTTAACAGAGAAAGGTACCCTATACCATATGGGTTTAACATGGAGGAAGATGTTGATATAACTGCCCCCAAACTATACTCGGACACTTTTATTTTGCATTACCTCCATACAATGGGAGGAATAACTTTGCAAGCATATTCACTTGGGATACAACTGGGTGTCAGGGCAGATGTTTATAGTTTTTTTGCTGAATGCCATCAGGAAGCCACAGAAATACTAAGAGAAATAAGGGAATTATTGTTATCAAAAGGGATTTTTATAAGAACGCCAAACCTTCCCATACCAGAAAGTTATGATTTTGTAAAAAGTAAAAGTTTCCTTGCTGGTTATTTTGGGGAAAGAAGACCATTAACAGGTACAGAGATGACAGATCTTAACATGAATTTTCAAAGAAATGCCTTAGGCGCAGCAGTCATGATTGGATTTAGTCAGGTTGCACAGTCTAAAGAAGTAAGACAGTTTCTTGTCAGGGGAAAAGAAATTGCCCAAAAGCATTGTGAAGTTTTTAGCTCCATTTTGGTTGAGGATGATATACCTGTACCTATGACATGGAATACAGAAGTCGCAGATTCAACTACATTTACGTTTTCTGATAAGTTTATGATGTACTTAACCACAGTTTTAATTGGTTTAAGTGTTGGGATTTATGGCACAAGTATGTCAATGTCTCCCAGAAGAGACTTAGGCACGCAATATACCAGGTTATCAGGTGAAATCCTTAAATATGCTGAGGATGGAGCAAAAATTATGATTAAAAATGAATGGATGGAAGAGCCCCCTCGAGCACTGGATCGGGATGAGCTGGCAAAGAAGAAATAAGTCATTAAGTTTAAAGGTAAAGGATATTAAGGCTTGTTGTGGCTTTGAAATAAAGTCCCTCTTTTATTCCGTTTTTACCATAGTTAGAAAATGAGCAAACTTTTTCTTATTTACCGTAAAACATGGGGTTATGAGGTATAATCAGATTTTATTTCAGAGCTACACCTGGAAATGTCATAATTGCATATAGAAGTCGGAAAGGCTATATGCCTTTCAATGATTCTCATTTATTTCCAAACATACTTTTTTACTCCCCATTCGAGAACTCTCTTTTTATCGCCAATCTGCCCCACTGGCCGCCGGAGATAAAGGAAACATGGTTGCTACAATGCCTAAACTGGTCAATTATGATCCTCCCAGTAATTGTTTTTATAATTTTTGTATTGATTATGGTTTAAGTAAACGGGCCCGAATTGATCAGGAATAAAAGCTGAGCTTGTTATTGTTTTAACTTCTCAGATTCTTGAATAGCTCATTGTGCGAATGATGGGAATTTGACATAATTGTTATTAATTTAAGTGCTGGAGAAAAGTCGAGAAGATTTAAAAGTTACGGGGGCATGGTCATGAATCCAATTCTTCTTGATATACCGGAACAGTTTGAAACCGAAAGACTTTTATTGCGAGCACCTCAGAGCGGCGATGGAGTAATGGTTAATAAGGCAATAAGAGAGTCTTTTGAATTAGAAATGGGCTGACCATATTCCACAAACCGAAGAGACTGAAGCAAATGCTCGTAAACATCGGGCGAATTTTTTATTGCGTGACGCCTTCACTTTTTACATACTAGATAAATTTTCTGGAACGTTCATAGGTACTTGCAGCCTGATAAGGATAGATTGGCAAGTGCGTCGCTTTGAGATTGGTTACTGGATTAGGCAATCTGCTTCTAGACAGGGATTTATGAGTGAAGCTGTGGACAGAGTGACTCAATTTGCTTTTAAGAATCTTCAAGCCAATCGTATCGAAATACGTTGTGATTGCATTTCGTCCATGAACGAGGCATCCGTAAGATTGTCCCGAAAACACTTCCCATACGACGGCCCATTGTGCTGGTCTCAGGTGTTTTTGAAATGATGTATTCCGTCTTGCTTTGGGTGAAAAAAGGGCAACATATTACAAGGAAACTCTTAGCAATTTTTTATGATTGCTGTTTTTCCAGCAAATGTGTACATGGCTGTGAAAAGAATTTGTATATGAAGGGGGGGGTTTTTACTTGTTGATATGAATATCTAAAGGATAGAGTGCACAGGTCTAGGATACTATTTTGTACAAGCTAATGCAGCAAGTGAAGATATATGAAAAAAGTTAGGCAAACATATAATGATTCCATACACCTATTTAACAGATGTATTAGGAATATTTCATCATTTTACCGAAAATTACAAGTATTTCAAATTACTCTGTAGTATAATGATAGGGACAGGTTATATTAGGGTGTGCCTTGGGTAAGGCAGTGGAAGAATGACTTCTTGTACTTGGCGACTTCAAATTCCTTATGTGAAGGGGGTTGGAGTACGTGATACCAATTGACAGCACACTCGAGTTAATGCTCATGTTTGGTACGCTCGTATTGTTTATGGTTGATTCGAATGGAAAAAAGTAATTCCGCTGCCGTTTTTGAAGTTCAGGTGTAAGTAATTACTTTTTTCCGTTCCCTTTTCGAAGTCGCCGCACTCTCTATTCTTAACCGTCCGGGTCGCAAGTGGCAGCTTGCGGCTCGCTTTCGGCTTCGAAAAACAGCCAATTTCATTTTATTTCTTCTATACTGTAAATATTCCTTAAAAAATAACTCTTGCTAATATACTTCGATGAGACTTTTATCTTACTTTAATTGTGCCATAAATTTCATTCAAAATCTATTAAAAGTGTTTCAAAGACTACTTCTTTGTTTCTCAATTCCCTTTACATTTATTCGTATAACATCCTAGAATTTTAGGTTGGTCAATATAAAAAACCTCCTATCAGAAAGAGGACAAAGTGAATGTTAGTTGAATGAATCGGACATTTACGGGCAGCTGATTCCCACTTAACCTTCCTGGATCCACCTCGAATCTTCAAGTGCGGGTCTTATTGCCCGTTACATGCGGGATAAATCTGCCATAAGAAATTGTCTCACTCGGAATTGATACTTTCACAATACTGTATTCTTTGCCTGATTCGGCTGCCATATATGCCCGAATTTGGTTGCAGCTTGGAGAGAATCAAGATATAAGTGAATTGAATGTTGAACATATTCCAGCCGGCTAGCCACTCAATTCTGACGACAAAACGGATGCCAACTATCCGGAAATAGGTATTAATATGAAATAAGTACAATTATGAAAATTCAAGTTATGCTCAAACTTGGCAAAACGTGGTGGTATTTGGTTACAATGCGGAGCACATCAACTTCATATAGGAATTCAAGAAGATTTTATTCCTGCTAATAAGGCACATCCAGCATTCAATGTGGAAAACTTAGAAGCGTTGCGGAGGCAGGTAATCGATCAAGGGATCAAGGTCAAGGAGGATGAACCACTTGAAAGTGCTAAACGTTGGATAAGCAAATTCTTGATCTCCTAATAAATATGAATAAAGAAATGAAAAGAGCATGAAATCAGATATCGCTCTCTTTAAACTCAGAAATGCATAATTGATCAATACGAGGGCGCGCTTGTGGAATATCAAATAAAACAGCTCAGTCAAATATAAACTGAGCTGTTTTATTTTTAACGACTGGACCACAAAGCAAGCAATGTTATTTAATGTGTCCAAGTTAATTTTCCTGTTAATAACGGTCTAAAAACGTTGCTATTTAATAAAACAATCATATTGATATCTAAGTTTCCTCCACGGTAAGAGAACTGCTTAGATTTTTCAGGGACTGCTTTTTCGGTAATCCGCTTTAATCAATAATTTGCAGTTCTTTTGGAAATTTGGTTAATGTTTCAGCGCCATCGTCAGTCATGAAAATCATGTCTTCAATTCGTACGCCGCCCTGTCCCGGCACGTAAATTCCTGGTTCAACTGTGTAGCACATGCCGTTCTTAAGTTCCAGTTTGTTTTGACTGTGCATCGATGGGTATTCGTGCGTCTCAATCCCAATCCCGTGCCCGACGCGATGCACAAAAAAATCGCCATAGCCGGCTTGTTCAATTTGCCGTCGTGCAGCTAAGTCAATGTCGCCGACTGCTGTTCCGTTTTGGGAAGCTTGAATTGCTTTTGTCTCTGCTTCCAATACGGTGTTGTAAATATTTTCTTGCTCCGAGCTGATCGATTTATACGCAACTGTCCGGGTGATATCGGAACAATAACCTTCAAAAACGACCCCGAGATCAAATAGCACAAGATCTCCCTTTTCAATCTTTTTCATGGACGGTGTGCCATGCGGTGAGGCAGTTTTGGAACCGGATAAAGTCATTGTTGAAAAGGACATTTGCTGAACGCCCTGCTTTTTCAGTTCATATTCAATTTTTGCAATGATTTCCAATTCGCTCATATTGCTGTTTATGGCTTCGATGCCTGTCTTTATTCCGAAATCAGCAAGTTCAGCAGCTTGTTTTAGGCGTGCATATTCCTGCTTATCCTTGATGACCCTTAAATTGGCCAGTATTTCCTGTGCATCGCTGAACTCTGTATCCGAAAGCATTGATTTTACCTGGCTGAAACGTTCCATTGTCAGATGGTTTTGCTCCACTGCCATGGATTTCGGAATACTATCGTTACGTTTCAGGAATTGGTAAAACAGTTCCCACGGATTTTCACTGTCACTATATGAAATCATGTCATATTCCCAGCCAGCATTTTTGGCATCATCCTTCTCAAGTGCTGGAATGATCATTAATGGGTCATGATGTCTGCTGACATATACAGCGATAACACGTTCGTGCGGGTCTGTGTAATAGTTGCTTAAGTAAAAAAAATTGGAACTGGATGTGACAAGTATACTGTCCAGATCATTATGTTCAAGTTTGCTGTAAAGTGTGTTAAGTCTTTCCGCCATTGTAAGCACTCCTATTTATGATGGTATAGTACAGTATAACAAACTGTACCTAAAAAGTCGTTTGTCCCACATGTAACTGGAGGTATACCGTTACTGATTAAGTTTTACATTATTCAATGAAACCTTTTCGGATCAGAGTCGTATTACCGGGAGAATCGTGACAATGACAGTTTAAATGAAATGGTAAGGTGGAAAAATAAAAATAAGGAGGATACCCCCATGTTTAAATTTTTTAAACGTGTGTCGACTGTTGTAGGCTCTGAACTGAATGCTATGCTGAATAAAGCGGAAGATCCGGTGAAAATGCTCGATCAGTTTATAAGGGATATGGAAAGTGATATACAGGAAGTCGAATCTGCTGTTGCCAAACAAGTGGCAAATGAAAAAATGTTGAAACGAAAAGCTGACGATGCACAGATCAAAGTTGAGAAGCGCCAAAATCAGGCTGAGCAGGCAATTGAGGCGGATAATGAAGACTTGGCTAAACGGGCTCTTGAAGATAAAGCAGAACATCAAAAACAAGCCGAATTACTGTGGGAATCATGGGAGCGGGCGAGCAGAGACAGCGAAGAGTTACGGGATAAACTCGATGAAATGAAAAAAGAATACCAGCAAATGAAATTGAAGAAAGACTCACTGCAGGCCCGAGCGGAGTCTGCTAAGACGAAAACAAAAATGAATCGGACCATGTCGGCGATCGGAAGTGATGAATCGAAAAAAGGTTTCGAACGGATGGAAGAAAAAGTGCTGCAATATGAAGCAGAAGCCGATACCAGTGATGATCTTTCACACAAGAGCCGTTCATTGGATGAGGAATTTGACAATTTGAATAACGATAGTGAAGTTGACAATGAACTGGCAGAGCTTAAGAAGAAAATGGGAAAAGAATAGTTCGAAACACGTTCGTCGTAAGAAGTTAAGATCTAAAGTTTCTCAAGCCTCTCTAAATGAGCAACTTGAATCGGTATGAATAAAAAATACAAAAACGGGTAAAGGAATTAGCGGTGTCTCTATTGAATATATAGAGTATAGACTATTTTGCAAAAGGAGCGATATTCATGAAAGTATCTTATCATGGACATTCTGTAGTTCGCATTAAAACAGACAAGCACACCATTTTAATTGATCCGTTTATTTCCGGAAACGAAGCGTGTGATTTGGATGCAGGATCTGTTGAGGCAGATGTTATCCTTTTGACACATGGACATAACGATCATGTTGGGGATACCGAAGAAATTGCCAAACGCAATGATTCACTGGTCGTTGCCCCGAATGAACTTGCCGATTACCTTGGAAACAAAGGCTTGAACACTCACAATATGCATATTGGCGGGGCACATGAATTCGATTTCGGAAAAGTGAAATATACTCAGGCATTTCACGGCTCGTCCTTTACAGAAGAAGATGGCACTATCATTTATACTGGAATGCCGGGTGGAATACTACTGACAGTTGATGGCAAGACTATTTATCATGTTGGCGATACCGGATTGTTCAGTGATCTGAAGCTGATCGGTGATCTGAATAATATTGATATTGCCTTTGTCCCGATTGGTGATAATTTCACGATGGGACCTGAAGACGCATTGATTGCAACAGACTGGATTAATGCAAAGACAGTTGTCCCTGTCCATTACAATACATTCCCTGTGATTGAACAGGATCCCGAGGAATTTGTTTCCAGAGTTAAAACCGGCAATGGTCTCGCAATGAAAATAGGCGATTCAGTAGATCTATAAAGAAAAAACGTGAGCATCGACGCTCACGTTTTTTAATAGTTTAGCGTACTATTAAAATCCACGATTATGGATAACTGTTGTGATCCTAGCGCGGGATTGGGAAATGGGGGAGAAGAGGTAAAGCAATTCGCGCGAGGTTGGCACGAAATCGTGCGAGGACCGGCTGATTTCGTGCGACCCCCATGGGATTTCGCGCGACGTCCACAAGAAATCGCGCGCCCCTGTTTAAAAATCAATGTATCATTTTATAATGTTGATTTTCGGCGTGTGCCGAAAATTATCATATCCCACTTCAAAAGCCTGATGTGATCATTCCACGATTAGCTTCATAATTTCCAAGGCTTCCGGAGATGAAAGAAGATGCTAAATGCGGCTACTCGAAAATTTAGTAAGCCATTATACACTTCTCGATGTTGTTTACCCTTATAGTAACGATAAGAACTTCCAAATTAATTCTCTTATTGCTGCTAATCATGCCATTTTCATAGTTTCTGTCAATTCCCCCAGTCATACGCTCCGGAACATGCTATAATATAACTGCACTTTAATTTTTAAAATTTTATCAAGGAGCACAGCTATGGATACCATGTTAATACTGCTATTTTTCCTTCTGGGTTTAATTTTTGGCTCATTTTTCAATGTTGTCGGAATGCGAATTCCTCAAAAGCAGCCCTTCGTCAATACCCGGTCCTTTTGTCCCCAATGCAGCCACCAATTGAAATGGTATGAACTCATCCCGGTCTTATCATACATACTTCAGCGTGGGAAATGTAGCTGCTGTCAAGAAAACATCTCACTGTTGTACCCGGCAATAGAGCTGATCACCGGTGTGTTATTTGCATTTTGCTATATTGAAACAGGGCTGGCCCCGGAACTGTTGACCGCGTTGTTCTTCATCTCAATGTTGATGATTATTCTCGTTTCAGATATAAGATATATGCTGATTCCTAATAAAATCCTGCTTTTCTTTTTGCCTTTATTTATCATAATGCGTGTTATTCAGCCGCTTGAACCGTGGTGGTCTCCCATTGCCGGAGCTCTGACCGGTGTGCTGATTCTGGCGGTGATCATTCTCGTAAGCCGCGGCGGTATGGGAGCAGGAGATATGAAACTGTTTGGTCTCTTGGGCATAGTCCTGGGACTGGAGAAAACATTCCTGACTTTATTTCTTTCCTGCGCGATTGGCGCTGTTATTGGACTTGGATTGCTTCTTTTTAAGGTTATTGACCGGAAACAGCCGGTTCCGTTCGGCCCGTATATTGTGGCTGCGGCGGTGGTAACTTATTTCTATAGTGATTCTTTAATAAACTGGTATTTTACAGGCTTGCTGTAAAGAAATGAAAGATTCACTCCCGGAAAGTTCTGTACATCCAGTCTATCTCATAGATTAACACCAAAGGAGGGATTGATTTGCAGCATTATGCGATATTGCGTTTGCTTATGGCAGGTTTTTTCCTGTATGTTGCTTGGCCTGTTATACCCAGTGCTGTCACACCGGAAGCATTTCTGTTTTGGGGAGCATGGCTCGGATTTTTTATTCTCGTGGTCGGGGCAAATTTTGCTACACTTTTACAAATGACAGAGCCTCCTGTTATGGAACAGGAAAGTACAAGGCGGCGTCAGCAAGCTTAACCATTGAGGTTTAACTGTATCAACTGTATAATTAATGGTAAGTATAATTATTAGTACAGTTTGAAAGTCGGTGAACCGGATGGCAACTAAACATGAACAAATTTTGCGGCATATTTTATCGCTGGAAATCGGGCATAAAATTTCGGTCAGGCAAATTGCCAAAACGTTGAATGTGAGTGAAGGGACTGCCTATCGAGCTATAAAAGATGCTGAAAATCAGGGGATTGTCAGTACGATTGAGCGCGTGGGGACAATCCGAATTGAGCGGAAGAAGAAGGAGAATTTTGAACGGCTGACATATGCGGAAGTCATTAAAATCGTGGATGGACAAGTATTGGGCGGTCGTGAGGGATTGCATAAAACATTGAATAAATTTGTCATCGGTGCGATGCAGCTTGAAGCTATGATGCGATATACCGAAGCAGGGTCACTGTTGATTGTCGGTAACCGGGTGAAGGCACATGAATTGGCATTAAATGAAGGGGCTGCTGTCTTAATTACGGGCGGTTTTGATACAAACGATGATATTAAACGGCTGGCAGATGAAAAACAACTGCCGATAATGTCGACAAGCTATGATACATTTACGGTCGCTGCAATGATCAACCGGGCGATTTATGACCAGATGATCAAGAAGGATGTTGTAACGGTGGGCGATATTTATACACCTTACAATGAATCATTGTATTTATATACAAAAGATAAACTGGAACGCTGGTATGAGCTGAACGAGCAATCTGCCCATACAAGGTATCCGGTCGTCGATGCAAAAGAACGGGTAGCCGGGATGATTACATCAAAGGACCTGATTGAAAAAGACAAAAGCCTGCTCGTTGAAAAAATTATGACTCGGAATCCAATAACCGTACAGGAAAGAACCTCTCTGGCTTATGCTGCCCATATAATGGTATGGGAAGGGATTGAACTGGTTCCGGTTGTTGATTCCTCCTACAGGCTGATTGGTGTGGTGTCACGTCAGGACGTTCTGAAGGCATTACAGCAAACTCAGCGTCAGCCGCATACCGGCGAAACAATTGATGATATCGTTGCAAGCAATGTAGTTCCTGCAGAAGAGGATCAGACAGTTTTTCATACGCATGTGACACCGCAAATGACAAACCAGCTCGGGACCCTTTCCAATGGAGTGTTCACAGCGCTAATGACGGAAGCAAGCAGTCAGCTGCTGCGACACTATAAAAAAGGTGATCTTGTCGTAGAAAATCTGACGCTCTATTATTTAAAGCCGGTACAGATTGACAGCGATCTGACCATCAAGCCAAAACTGATGGAAGCCGGACGTATTTATGCCAAAATGGATATCGAGGTCTTCAACGGCAAAAAAATGGTCGGAAAGGGACTGCTGATGGCCCAGTTAATTGACCGTTAAGCAGCACTATCAAAAAAGGAATCGGCTGTATCGCCGATTCCAGGATTGCTCTTCTATGATGTTTCACTATGCATTCAGCCGTTCCCATTCCTGACGATAATGTTTGGTTTCTTTCAATCCAACATACAAATTCATGCTGCCGAAAAATAAAAAAACGATACCGATAAATAAAGACAGCTTTGTTTGATAAAATATATATTGATTAATGGCAAAAAAGAAGATAAAACTTCCGAGACAGATACGGGATTTTGCGTTAAAATAAGCTTGAGTCAGCCCGTCATCACTTTTGAGGATGGCTACTTTGTAATAGACCCAAAATACGAGTGAGAGTACGATAACAATGGGAAAAATAATCATTTCATCTGCTCCTGTTAATAGAGATTGTTCAAATGGTCATTAATAAGTCTTATTATATTGTAGCTTTTTTTTGGTTGATAGAAAAGAGATAGGATCCACTAAATGTGACAAAGTCAGGAGAATTAAATGAGCATACAATGCATTATTCAGACAATCAAATCATATGACACGATTATCATCCACCGGCATGTGCGTCCAGATCCGGATGCGGTTGGTTCGCAGGCAGGCCTTAAAGAAATCATAAGGCGATCATTTCCGGATAAAAACGTCTATATTGCTGGGGAAGGGGATTCATCCCTGGATTTTCTCGCATCGATGGATGGGATTGACGATCATACATATAAAGGTGCGCTTGTGATCGCCTGTGATACGGCTAATGCCGCCCGTATAGATGATCAACGGTATAATATGGGCGAAAAACTGATTAAAATCGACCACCATCCGGAAGTTGATTCGTATGGCGATGTAATGTGGGTGGATACGAGTGCCAGTTCGACTTGCGAAATGATTTATGATCTGTGTCAACACGCAAAAAATGACGGGTTTGTCTTCAGTGATGAAGCAGCACGCCTTATTTATGCCGGAATCGTCGGTGATACCGGACGATTTTTATTCCCAAGCACAACCAAGAAAACATTTCAGCACGCCGCTGAACTTGTGACGTATAATTTTGACCGTCCAAATCTTTATGACGGCATCTATAATATAAAAGAGAATATTGCGAAACTACAGGGTTATATTCTGCAACAATTTGAGCTTTCCGGCTCTGGATTGAGTACGGTTAAATTGACAAAGGAGCTGATGGATAAGTACAGGGTCAGCCCGAATGAAACCGGTCAGCTTGTAGGAGTTCTGGGCAATATTGAAGGTATCAAGGCCTGGGTATTATTTATTGAAGAAGAAGATATTATCCGGGTGCGTCTTCGTTCAAAAGGACCGGCCATTAATGAAATTGCCGCCAAATATAATGGCGGGGGACATCCAATGGCTTCGGGAGCCACTGTCGAGACCTGGGAAGAAACAGATAAGGTGATCAAGGATCTTAATCAAGTATGTTTGAATTATAAAGCGTGAAAAGAGCTGTTCCAAACGGGAATAGCCCTTTTCAATAGAAATATATGGCGATTTATTCGCCTATCTCAGCTTCGACTGCCACCTTGACTGTGTGATGGATTATGAGCGTATCGACAGTAAATTGATAGGTGAAATCATCAACCGTGAAATCTTTGTTCTCGATTGTAGCTTTTAATAAGCCATCGCTCTCGGAAATTATTGATACATCTTTACCAACAATATGAATAATTTCTTCTTTTATTAACTCTTCCAGGTCGTGTATAATTAAGCTGTCAGACAAATCTTCTTCATTTTTTATCGTTATATCAATCGTTTCCACTTTAATCGGTTCTTTTGACTTTTCATCAAGATTTTCATTGTCCTTCAATAATGCTTCATTTTGGTTTTTTAACTCGTTCACCTCTGATTTCAGGGCACGATTCTCTTCCAAAAGCTGTCCATACATGGAACCATGCATATAAATGAAAATAAAATAGGCTATGACTGCACCGGCAAAAGCACCTACCAGGAAACGCTGAACTGATTTCTTTTTATAATATGGCGGAATATGCATTACCCGATATCCTCCTGAATCACCCAACTGATAATGATAATGCCGGCTTTAACTCCGCCCATTGCTGTCAAAATAAGCATGATCTGTTTAAACAGGTCATAGGTGGATCCGTCCAGAATTCCTCTTTCAAAGTTGGCGATGGCATCAAATGTCCCGCCAATTGCTGCTACAATTGCCCAGATTCTTAGTCTGTCTGCAATCCTGTTCATTTGGGTGAAAGGTGCATCTCCTGTCATGAATGCACCAATGCTCCCGATTATGGCACCGCCCACAATGACACCGAATGCGATGAAAAAGCAATGAATGAGCTGAGCTATGAACCGTTCTTCCATCATTAACGCTCCTTGTAACCATACTACCTGAATTTTATGATTTGTCGGGACAAGATATGTCTGAGCAGATGAAATGTATAAAATGCAGTTTTCACCAGGATTAGCTATAATTGGAGTACATACGTAAAAATGGTGTTCAAAAAGGGGGATAAAAAGGGCTAAGAAGTTCGAGGCGGTGAAGCATTGAGCAATGCAGTGTATGCATTTAATGAGCAGCGGAAAAGCAAGTCATGAAGAAATTCCAAGCGCCGTTTTTACCGGACTTTTTGAACAACCTCTAAAAGGAGAAGTGGGATAGCATGTCGTTTACGCATTTACAAGTCCGAAGCGGATACAGTTTCATGAAAAGCACCATAACCGTTGAAAAACTGGCTGAAAAAGCACAGGAAGAAAATTTTGATGCGCTGGCTCTTACTGATGAACATGTTTTATATGGTGCTATCCCATTTTATAAAGCATGTCAGCAGAACGGGATAAAGCCAATCATCGGGATGAACGTGACCGTTACTTCCTCAGAGGATGATCCGGACTATTGTATTCTTTTAGCTAAAAATAATCAGGGCTATCGAAATTTAATCCGATTAAGCACACATATTCAGTTATCGCAAAAAAACGGCATTGACCATTCAGAGCTTGCGCCGTACAGTGATGATCTGATCTGTATTCTAATAACAGCAGACTCCAGGCTGGGAGCGCTGCTGGCTGATGAACCATATAATCAGGTGGAGGAATACTTGGATACAAGATGGCATATGTTTGACGGGGAAGATTTTTATCTCGGGGTCCAGGACCATGGCCTGCACGAAGAACACAGGATTAATCAGGCCGTCAAAGCATTCCGGGAAACGTATCAGACAAAAGCGGTTTTAGTAAATGATGTCAGGTATCTCAATAAGAAGGATGATGCAGCGTACGATTGTTTGCGTGCGATGAGGCATAACCAAAAATGGCCCCTTCGTATAACCGACCGTACTATTAAAGAACGTTATTTGCGTTCAGCAACCGAGGTTGAAGAGCTGTTTGAACGGAATTGGCCGGAAGTAATTGAAGAGACAGCTGTCATTGCAGAGAACTGTAATGTGAAGCTGGACTTTGAGACGAGGATGCTGCCTTCTTATCCTGTTTCGGAACAAACAGATGCACATACATACCTCGAAAAAATATGCCATGAAAATGCAAAACAAAAGTATGGGACTGTTACAGAGGAAATAGAAGAACGCCTTGCTTATGAATTGAATGTTATTCAGTCGATGCAGTTCAGTGATTATTTTTTGATTGTTTGGGATTTTGTTGCCTATGCAAAAGAACATAACATATTGGTCGGCCCGGGCAGGGGTTCTGCTGCCGGATCGCTTGTCTCTTATGTATTGGGAATTACAGAAGTTGATCCAATAAAATATAATTTGCTATTCGAGAGGTTTCTGAATCCGGAACGCGTCACGTTGCCTGATATTGATATTGATTTTTCCGATCACAGACGGGATGAAGTGATTGATTACGTCCGTGACAAATACGGAAATGATCATGTCGGTCAAATCATTACATTCGGCACGTTTGCAGCCAGGTCATTATTGCGTGAACTGTTTAAAACGATGGCGGTTGATCAGCAGGATGCCTATTTTATTTTAAAAGAAATACCCGTTCAAGCGAGATACCCGATTGCAGCGTATGTGAAAGAATCTCAGGATCTGCAGCAGTATATCAAACAATCTGACAAACTGAAGGTCCTGTTTACAGTTGCTGCGAAACTAGAGGGGTTGCCGAGACATATGTCTACACATGCTGCTGGGGTCGTCATCAGCGAAGAGCCGCTTGCTAATCATGTTCCACTCACCGCAGGGGCCCATGATACGTATTTGACACAATATGCCATGAATGACCTCGAATCCATCGGTCTGTTAAAGATGGATTTTCTGGGGCTTCGCAATTTAACGTTATTGGAAAGGATCCTGCAGACATTCCGGTATACGGAAAAACAAATGATAACACTGGCGGATATACCGGACGAAGATGAAGATACTTACAAACTGCTGCAACAGGGCAGAACGAACGGTGTTTTTCAATTGGAGTCTCAAGGGATGAAGCAGGTACTGGCGCGATTAAAACCGACAACGTTTGAGGATATTGTGGCGGTCAATGCCCTGTTCCGACCCGGTCCGATGGAAAATATTCCGATCTACATTAACCGCAAGCATGGTAAGGAGAAGATTGAATACCCGCATCCTGACCTGGAACCAATTTTGAAAAAAACTTACGGGGTCCTGATATACCAGGAACAAATTATGCAAATTGCCCACAAAATTGCCGGGTTTTCATTGGGACAGGCTGATATTTTACGCCGAGCAGTCAGTAAAAAGCAGCAGCAGATGATGGATAAGCAGCACGAAGTCTTTATTCAGGGCTGTCTGGATAACGGGTATACGGAATCTGTCGCCGAGGAAATCTTCCAGTGGATTGTTAAGTTTTCCAACTATGGTTTTAACAGGAGCCATGCGGTTGCATACAGTCAGATATCCTATCAGCTGGCCTATCTGAAAACTCATTACCCTGCCGTCTTCTTTGCGGAATTACTGAGTTCAGCAGTGAACCAGCAAGACAAAGCGGATATGTATATAAAAGAATTGAAAGCTTCCGGTTTATCGTTAGCCCCGCCTTCCATCAATAAAAGTTTTGGCAAATATACTGTGGAAAATCAGCAAATCCGGATGGGCTTCCAGTCAATTAAAGGGATCGGGCATCAGGCAATTAAAGAAATAATCCGGGTAAGACAAGGAGGCCTGTTCAGTAGTTTGTTTGATTTTTGTCTGCGGGTATCGCTTTCGGTCATCAATCGCAAGACACTGGAAACACTGGTGATGGCAGGGGCGTTTGATGAGGTTTATGGAAACCGGGCAAGTCTTCTGGCATCGATTGACCAGGCCCTGGAGCAGGGAGAGTTGTTTAAAGAATTCAGCGGGCAGTCAAGTCTGTTCCAGGATAAGCTTGATCTGGAAGAAAACTATGTTGCGATAGAAGATTTCAGTCTCATGAAAAAGCTGGCTGATGAGAAAGAACTGCTGGGCATTTATGTATCCAGTCACCCGTTTAATAATTACCGGGAAGTATTAGAGGCAAATGATTATATCACTATGTTGGATGCTGAAAAAATGGAAGGAAAACGAAACCTGAAAAGTGCCGGAATCGTACAAACGATTAAAACAATTCGTACGAAGCGCGGCGATCCAATGGCATTTTTGACTGTTGGTGATGAAACAGGAGAAATGGATGCCGTCGTGTTTCCGGATTTGTACCGGGAAGTTCATCGCTGGCTTTCAGAGGAGATGCTCGTAACATTCACCGGAAAAGTTGAGCGCCGTAACAGTCAGCTTCAGTGGATTATGTCCAGTATGGAGATGTTTAACGAACAGGAATGGGAAATCAATCAAAGTGAGCGCCTGTTCATCAAATTAACCGAAGATAATAGTGATAATGCACTTACAGTTATTAAAGGTATCGCAAACAAAAATCGCGGCAGAACACCTGTCATAGTCTATGACCAGAAGGAAAGCAAAACCTATCAGTTATCACATGCTTATTTTGTTCAGCCTGACGAAACATGTCTGGATTTACTGCGAAATCATTTTGGTGCTGACAATGTTGTGCTGAACTCGGTCAAAACACAGTGATAATAAGAAGAGCGAAACCCGCCATAAATCGGCGGCCAACTGCCCCTAAATGCCCGATTCGGTTCAACTAACATTCAGTGGGGAAAAATCACCCCACTGAATGAAGTTTCACTTTATTCTTTACATAGACAAGCGATTTGTTATAATGAAACCATTAAGTGGTCAGACCACCTTGTTGTCAGATTGACACCCAAAGCATTTAGTGACTTCTGGACTGTCCAACTGTGTGGACGGTTTTGGAGGAATATCCAAATGATTTTTGGAGCTACCTTATAAAGGAGTGAATAGTGTGCCAGATTTAAGAAATGAAGCATTGCATATTCATAAAATGAACAAAGGAAAACTTTCAACAGAAGCAAAGGTCCCTGTTCGTAATTCACGGGATTTAAGTTTAGCTTACTCTCCTGGAGTAGCTGAGCCATGTAAAGAAATCTATGATCGTAAAGATGATGTATATGAATATACGATGAAGGGAAACATGGTTGCAGTTGTAAGCAACGGATCTGCAGTTCTGGGTCTAGGTAACATAGGAGCCGAAGCGTCATTGCCTGTTATGGAGGGGAAGTCTGTCCTGTTTAAAAGTTTTGCGGGGGTAGATTCTTTCCCAATTTGTCTGGACTCGCATGATGTCGATGAAATCGTTGAGACAGTTAAAATGATGCAGCCGACATTCGGCGGGGTCAACCTGGAAGATATCGCAGCACCGAACTGTTTCATCATTGAAGAACGGCTGAAGAAAGAAACGAGCATCCCTATTTTTCATGATGATCAGCATGGAACAGCAATTGTGACTGCAGCTGGTTTGATTAATGCATTGAAACTATCCGGCAAATCATTTTCGGATATTAAAGTTGTGGCTAATGGTGCCGGTGCAGCGGGTATAGCTATTATGAAATTATTGTATAACTTTGGCGTTCGTGACATGATTATGTGTGATTCAAAAGGCGCTATTTTCGAAGGCAGAAGCTATGGCATGAACGAGGTAAAAGAAGAAGTCGCCAAAATGACCAACAAAGATAAAAAAGAAGGGTCGCTGGAAGAGATTCTAGAAGATGCTGATGTATTTATCGGTGTATCTGTCGGCGGTCTATTATCAAAAGAAAAAGTGGAAAAGATGAATAATGATCCAATCATCTTTGCCATGGCAAATCCTGATCCGGAGATTCTGCCGGAAGACGCAAAAGAAGCAGGAGCCAAAGTGATTGGAACAGGCCGCTCCGACTTCCCGAATCAGGTAAATAATGTCCTTGCATTTCCGGGTATTTTCAGAGGGGCGCTGGATGTGCGGGCGACCCGCATCAATGAACGTATGAAAATAGCTGCAGCCGAAGCTATTGCGTCTCTTATAACAGAGGATGAGCTGAACGAAGACTATGTTATTCCGGCTCCATTCGATCCAAGGGTTGCGCCTCTGGTAGCATCAAGCGTTGCACGGGCGGCGATGGAATCAGGTGTTGCCAGAATCAATGTTGATCCGGAAAGAGTGGCCGAAAAAACAAGAAGGCTTTCAAAAATTGATGAGGAGTAAAAACCTCTTAAAGGAGTGACTGCGGCGGTGTCCATGTCACCAAAACAAAAAGTGTATCAAGGGGTTTTGCACGAAATCCGCAAATATATCGATGCTCATGATTTAAAGCCGGGCGATAAACTTCCATCTGAGCGGGAACTTTCCGAAAAACTGCATGCCGGCAGATCTTCAGTCCGTGAAGCTTTGCGGGCAATGGAGTTACTGGGGCTGATTGAAACAAGGCACGGTGAGGGCACTTTTTTAAGCCAATACCGGCCTTATCATTCAGTTGAAGTGCTTTCGTCTTTTGTTCTTCAGGGAGCCAAGACAAAGAATGATTTGTTATTTGCCAAAAAAATTATTGAAAAGGAAGCGGCCAGAATAGCCTATGACCATATTTGCGATGATGATATCGAAGAATTGTATGGGATTGTTCATGACAGTACATTAAGCAGCAATGAGAAGCATGTGGCTTTTTTTCAATTTTTATTTTACAAAACCGAAAATCTGCTGCTTGCCAGAGTGTGGCAGCTGATGGATGAATTTTCTGATAACATTTCCAGTCTTTCCTACAATCAATCGTTTTATTTGGAACTTATAAACCTTTATCGCTCCAATAATTATAGTGAAATAGAAGAGTTGTTTTTTACGCTGCCGGCAAGTGAGTAATCTCCGGCTTTTTCGGGTTTTACCCCCTGAGGATATATGTGATGTAAGCTGAGTGTTTCCTCAGTACAGTGAATAAACGCTTGCCTTTGCTGTTTTAAAAAAGGAGGAATTCCCTTGCTTAAAGATTTTTTTGGCAAGAAAAAGAAATACGCAACGATACCGAGTGAAGAAAACAAACTTGAAGTTCCCGAAGGATTAATGAAAAAATGCATGAATTGTCATAAAATCTATTATCGAAAAGAAATGAACAAAAACATCAACGTTTGTCCAAATTGCGACTACCATCACCGGATGACAGCCTGGGAACGGATTGATAGTTTATTCGATGAGGGTTCGTTTGAAGAATGGGACAAGCAAGTTACAACAACAAATCCGCTGCAATTTCCCGAATATGAAGCTAAAGTAGAGAAAGACCAGAACAAAACCGGTCTGAATGAAGGTGTCGTGACCGGAAAGGGTTCAATTGACAGCCAAATAACCGCTTTTGCCGTCATGGACTCCAGTTTCCGAATGGGGAGCATGGGGTCGGTGGTAGGTGAAAAGATTGCCCGTGCCATTGAAAAGGCGAACGCTCAATCACTTCCATTTATTATTTTCACTGCTTCAGGTGGTGCACGCATGCAGGAAGGTGTTTTAAGCCTGATGCAAATGGCGAAAACGTCTGTTGCTGTGAAGCGTTTTTCCGAGTCGGGCGGTTTGATGATTTCTGTCATGACACACCCAACCACCGGCGGAGTGTCTGCCAGCTTTGCGTCGATCGGTGATTATAATCTGGCTGAACCGGGAGCCCTGATTGGTTTTGCCGGTCGCCGTATTATTGAACAGACAATTCGGGAAAAACTGCCGGATGATTTTCAGACGGCTGAATTTTTATTGAAGCATGGTCAGCTTGATAAGGTAATTCACCGGCATGACTTGAAGTCTCTCCTTTCAAAATTGCTCTTGATGCATCAGAAAGGCGGGGAAGTTTCATGAAACAAGTGCTGGATTTTGAAAAGCCGATTGCGGACCTGAGAGACAAAATAGCTGAATTAAAAACATATACAGCCGAGAGTGAAATAGATTTGACCGACGAAATTACGACGCTTGAAAAACGGCTGGAGGTACTGGAAAACGACATATATGGGAACCTGCAGCCCTGGCAGCGTGTTCAAATGGCAAGGCACCAGGAACGTCCGACAACGCTGGATTATATTGACCGGCTATTCTCAGATTTCCTTGAATTTCATGGGGATCGTTTATACGGTGATGATGAAGCCATTGTATCCGGCATTGCACTGTACCGGGATAAACCTGTGACCGTTATTGGTCATCAGCGCGGAAAGGATACGAAAGAAAATATCCGCCGTAACTTTGGCATGCCGCATCCTGAGGGTTATCGCAAAGCATTGCGCCATATGCGTCAGGGAGAGAAGTTTAACCGGCCAATCATATGTTTCATTGATACGAAAGGTGCCTATCCGGGCAAAGCTGCCGAAGAGCGTGGCCAAAGCGAGGCAATCGCGAGGAACCTGATGGAGATGGCCGGGATTACTGTGCCAATCATTTGTATTGTTATTGGAGAAGGCGGAAGCGGCGGTGCTTTGGGACTGGGTGTCGGTGACAAGATTCACATGCTGGAAAATTCCACCTATTCGGTCATTTCACCTGAAGGCGCAGCGGCTCTGCTTTGGAAAGACTCCGGCCTGGCAAAACAGGCAGCAGAAAATATGAAGATTACATCATATGACCTGAAAGAGCTCGATATTGTAGATGACATTATTCCGGAACCAAGAGGCGGCGCACATCGTGATATTGAGATGCAGGCTGAAAATATTGACGCTGTTTTGGCTCAATCGCTGGAAGAACTGAGTGGCATACCTTCAGATGAATTACTTGAAAAGAGATGGGAAAAATATCAAAAAATCGGTGATTATAAACAGCTATAAGAGAGGTTGACAGGCGTCAGCCTCTTTCGCACTTTAAAGGGAATGTTAATTCTCAGCTGAATAATTGATATTTTAGCTGTTTACGATTATCTTGGAAATAGTAACAACGAAGACATGAGGTGAAAGCATGAAGAAGATTGGTGTTCTGACAAGTGGCGGAGATGCACCGGGCATGAACGCCGCTATCCGTGCAGTTGTACGGAAAGCCATTTACCACGAAATCGAAATTTATGGCATTAAAAACGGATTTCAGGGTCTTATTGACGGTAATATAGAAAAAATGAATATCGGTTCTGTCGGTGATATCATTCAGCGCGGCGGTACGATATTGCGATCTGCCAGATGCGAGGAATTTAAATTCGAGCAGGGTCAAAATAAAGGTGTCGAGCAAATGAAAAAATACGGCATTGAAGGCCTGATTGTAATCGGTGGTGACGGCAGTTTTCGCGGAGCGCAAAAACTGACCGAAAAAGGATACCCGTGCATTGGAATTCCAGGTACCATTGACAATGATATTGCAGGTACTGATTTTACAATTGGATTTGATACTGCCTTAAACACCGTTATCGAAGCGATCGACAAAATACGTGATACCGCTTCTTCACATGAACGGACTTTTATTATCGAAGTCATGGGCAGAGATGCCGGTGATCTGGCATTGTGGGCCGGTCTTGCCGATGGTGCGGAAAGTATCCTTATTCCTGAAAAACAGGATGAACTGGATGAAATTATTGAGCGTTTGAGACGTGGCCAGAATCGTGGCAAAAAGCACAGTATCATCATTCTTGCAGAAGGTGTTGGCAGTGCATTCGATTATGCCGATCAGATTAAAGAAACGGCTGACCTGGAAACACGTGTGACTGTGCTGGGACATATTCAGCGCGGAGGCTCTCCGACTGCATCTGATCGTGTGCTGGCAAGCCGGCTTGGCGCCCAGGCAATCGACCTGCTGCTTAGTGGTAAAGCCGGAAAAATAGCAGGCATCCAAAACAACCAATTGGTCAACCATGATATTTCCGATGTATTAGCGGAAAAACATACAATTGATATGAACATGTATCAATTATCCAAAGAACTGTCGATATGATTACGAGAAGGAGGCGCTGGAAATGCGGAAAACAAAAATTGTATGCACCATTGGCCCTGCATCAGAATCAGTGGAAACACTGACACAGCTGATTGAGGGAGGCATGAATGTTGCCCGGCTTAATTTTTCCCATGGTGATTTCGATGAGCATGAGCAGCGGATTCAAAATATCAGGGAGGCTGCTGAAAAAACAGGAAAAATAATTGCGATTCTTCTGGATACAAAAGGTCCTGAAGTCCGGACAGGGACCTTTAAACATGGGGAAGCTGAAATTATTAAAGGAAGTATTGTTCATGTCACCATGGAGGAAGTGGAAGGAACTGCTGAACGCTTTTCCCTTAATTATCCCGGCCTGATCAATGATGTCCATCCCGGTTCTAAAATTTTGCTTGATGACGGATTAATTGAACTGGAAGTACTGGAAATTGATCATGAAAATCAGGAATTGAAAACAAAAGCACTTAACTCCGGTATAATTGAAAACAAAAAGGGTGTTAACGTGCCGAATGTCAGTGTGAAATTGCCCGGAATCACGGAAAAAGATGCGGAAGATATCAAGTTCGGTATTGAACAGGATGTTGATTATATAGCAGCTTCTTTTGTGCGCCGTCCGTCCGATATTATGGAAATACAAGAACTGCTTGAAGAATATGATGCGACACATATCAAAATCATACCGAAAATCGAAAATCAGGAAGGGGTCGACAATATTGATTCCATCCTGGAAGTGAGCAATGGCGTGATGGTCGCGCGTGGTGATCTAGGGGTTGAAACGCCTGCTGAGGATGTGCCGCTTGTGCAGAAAAAGCTGATCACAAAATGCAACACGGCCGGAAAGCCGGTCATTACCGCAACCCAAATGCTTGATTCGATGCAGCGCAATCCAAGACCAACCCGGGCTGAGGCGTCCGATGTGGCTAATGCAATTTTTGATGGTACAGACGCCATTATGCTGTCAGGTGAAACAGCTGCAGGGGATTACCCGGTGGAATCAGTGCAAACGATGAGCAATATTGCGTTAAAGGCAGAGAGCGGTCTGAATCATAAATTTATATTGGACAATCGCTCAAAATCTGTTGATATGACGATGACTGATGCAATCAGCCAATCAGTCACGCATACGGCGATGAACCTGACAGTCAGTGCCATTATTACACCAACAGAAAGCGGGCATACCGCCAGAATGATTTCAAAATACCGGCCGGAAGCACCAATCATTGCCGTGACATTTAATGAACATGTTAATCGACAGCTGTCACTCATATGGGGTGTGCATGCCGTTATGGGAAGAAAGGCCGATTCCACGGATGAAATGCTCGATATTGCAGTTGACATGGGATTAAGTACGAACCTGTTTGAACGCGGAAGCAGAGTTATTATAACGGCCGGCGTTCCAATCGGCGAAAGTGGAACTACAAATCTTATGAAGGTTCATGTGATCGGTGATGTAATGGCTAAAGGGCAAGGCATAGGCCGCGGCAGTGCTTACGGCAAGGCTGTCGTTGCAAAAAATGCTGCAGAAGCAACTGAGAACGTCACTGAGAATGACATTCTTGTTACGTACGGCACAGACCGCGATATGATGGAATCAGTCGAAAAAGCAGCTGGCATTGTAACAGAAGAGGGCGGCATTACATCACATGCGGCTGTTGTCGGTTTGAGTCTTGGCATTCCAGTTATCGTCGGTGTCAAAGACGTATTTGACAAAATTGAGGATGGAAATGATATTACGATCGATGGGGCAAAAGGCGATATTTACAAAGGTCATGCAAGAGTACTCTAACAACTTTGTCATTTCACATGTTTTCAGATGAAAGGGGAACAAACAATGCGATGGCTGTTGCTTGCGTTCATAATCATACCGGCTGTTGAAATTGGTGTATTTGTCTGGGCAGGGGGCATTATTGGCCCATGGTGGGTTATTGGATTAATCATTTTAACCGGAATCGTTGGTGTCTCACTTGCCCGGAAAGAGGGTCTTGATGCATGGAGAAGGGCACAGAATGAAATGAATCAAGGCCAGCCGCCAGGCGATGCAATTATCGATGGCATTTGCATTTTTGTCGGCGGGGTCTTTCTGTTTGCTCCCGGTTTTGTGACGGATATAGCGGGTTTTATACTGGTGCTCCCGTTCACCCGCAGTCCCTTTAAGGGCATGCTGGAAAGACTTTTACGAAATTTGGCGGCTAAGAGCACCTTTATTTATCGCAGATGGTAAATCATGTTCCTTTAATGAACCGGCCGGCCTTATGAAAGATTCCCGCCTGGTAAAAAGCATTGCCGATAATCACCAGAAATGGTCCGAGGAGCAGCCCGAATGCTCCCCATATCTGGAGGCCAATAAAAAGAGCGATCAGGGTTGCGAGGGGGTTCATCCCCACTTTGTCTGATATTATTTTGGGTTCAAGCAGCTGGCGCTGAAGGACAACAATCATATATAAAATCGATAAGCCAATGGTCAGCGAGTAGCTGCCTGTTAAAAACAAATAAATAATCCATGGCACAAATATAATTCCTGTTCCGATAAACGGTAAAATATCCGCCAGTGCAGCAAACAGCCCAATCGTTAATGCATAATCAACCTGTAACAGTAAAAGGCCTACGAATATTGTGAGTGACGTTATTGAGATAAGCAGCAATTGTGCCTTGATAAAACCGGAAAATGCTTTTCGCAGGTGATTCCAGACACTGCTGCCCGTATGCAGAACATTTTTTGGTATCACGTTTTTAAATGTGTAAACAAGGCGGTGCCAGTCTTTTGTCATGAAAAACGCTGCCAAAATCGTAAATAGGAATACTGTAAAAAAACCAGGCAATAAGGTCAATGCACCAGGTATGTGAAGTAACAGATTTTGCATGACATCTGTACTGAATAATACAAGCTGATCAATGATGTGGTTGATGCTTTCTTTAATGCTTGTCTGCTGGTCAGGGCTTAGTGTATGCGCAAAGGAAGCAAGCTTATGGTATAATGGGATAAGGTGATCGTTAACAAACGTTTCCACGATCATTGCAAATGTGCGGAAATGATCTGGTAAATTTTTTGCTAAATAAGCAGTGCCTTGAATCAACTCCGAAATCAGAAGAAAAATAATTCCCATTAAGGCTGTTGCCGTGAATGTGAGTGCGGTAAACGCAGCAAGTCCGCGGGGCATTTTAATCGTTTTCTCCAGAAATGTAACAATAGGGTTAAGACACAAAGCAAGGATCATGGCCAGAAAAAAAGGGTAAATATAAGAAAATGTGTATTGTATGATAAAAAACATCGTCATAATGGATAATATGATTATGCAAAACCGAAAGACCTGGTACATTCTCTGTTTATACACTCAGAACCCCCCAGAAAGCAGAATATGGCCTGTACTAGTTTACATATGACGAAAAACGGTAAAATAGACTTGAGACAGAAATTTCGGTGCTGAAAAAGGTGGAAATATTATAAGAATGTTTATTTATGCAAAAAATATTGCTGAACTTAATCGGTTTCAATTCACATAATGCGAATAATACTTTATAATTGTCTGTGGGGATGGCAATGTTATTTGTTAAAATATTGTCACATAATAGTAACACGTTACTTTATCCTAATTTAATGAACATATCATAGAAAAAGGAGAGGGTTTGTTATGGCAAAAGGGCTAGAAGGGATTGTCGCAACGGAATCATCCATCAGTTCAATTATCGATGACCAGCTTACTTATGTCGGCTATACCATCGACGATTTGGCTGAAAATTCCAGTTTTGAAGAAGTTGTCTTCCTTTTATGGAATTTGAAACTGCCGACAAAAGCAGAACTGGATGAATTTAAAGCTGATCTGGCAGCTGAAATGGAGATCCCGGAGGCAATTATTGAGCATTTGCGTTCATATGATCTGTCAACTGTCCATCCAATGGCCGCTTTACGCTCCGCCGTTTCTATTTTGGGGCTTTATGATGAAGAAGCCGACGTGATGGATAAGGCTGCAAATAAACGAAAGGCAGTCCGCCTCCAGGCCAAAATAGCTACTATAGTGACGGCCTTCGCACGGATCCGGAAAAAGCAGGACCCTGTTAAACCGAAAAAAGATTTAGGCTTTGCGGCTAACTTCCTGTACATGCTGAACGGACAAGAGCCTGGGGATACCGAAGAAGAGGCAATCAACAAAGCACTTATCCTGCATGCCGATCACGAGCTGAATGCTTCCACATTTACAGCCCGTGTGTGTGTCGCTACCCTGTCTGACGTTTATTCAGGTATAACGGCTGCAATCGGTGCATTGAAGGGCCCGCTGCATGGCGGCGCAAACGAGCGTGTAATGGAAATGCTTACAGAGATAGGCGATGAGGAAAATGCCATTCCATATATCAAAGAAAAAATGGAAAACAAAGAAAAAATCATGGGCATGGGACACCGTGTCTATGAAAACGGCGATCCGCGTGCTAAATACTTGAAAGAAATGTCGAAAGAATTGACAAAAATCACCGGGCAGGCAAAATGGTACGATATGTCGGTGAAAATTGAAGAGTATATTAAAGAGGAAAAAGGTCTGCCTGCGAATGTGGACTTTTATTCAGCATCTGTCTACCATAGCCTGGGAATTGACCATGATTTGTTCACGCCAATCTTTGCAACAAGCCGTGTATCCGGATGGCTTGCACATATTCTGGAGCAATACGATAACAACCGTCTGATTCGTCCGCGTGCAGAATATGTCGGTCCAAAAACTCAGGAATATATAGCTATTGAAAATCGCTAAATCAAACTGGTGGCCCATTCAGCAGAGCAAATCTTTCTGCTGAATGCACTTTATGATAAACTGATAATGGTTTGAAGAAGAATAGGAGGTATTTTTTTATGACACAAGGGGAAAAAATTACAGTTGATAATAATGGAAAGATGACTGTTCCAAATCATCCGATTGTGCCTTTTATTGAAGGTGACGGTACTGGCCCGGATATTTGGGCCGCAGCACGCCGTGTCATCGAAGCTGCTGTGGAAAAAGCCTATAATGGCGAGAAAGCCATTAACTGGACAGAAGTTTATGCCGGTCAGAAAGCATATGATAAAACCGGCGAATGGCTTCCGGATGAAACACTTAAAACGATTGACGAATATAAAATCGCAATTAAAGGTCCGCTCACAACACCAATCGGTGGCGGTATCCGTTCCCTGAACGTTGCATTGCGCCAGGAACTGGACTTATTTACCTGCCTGCGTCCTGTCCAATATTTCACAGGTGTTCCATCACCGGTTAAAAATCCAGAAGATGTGGACATGGCTATTTTCCGTGAAAACACTGAAGATATTTATGCAGGTATTGAGTGGCAGAAAGGTTCAGATGATGTGAAAAAGGTCATTGATTTTCTGCAAAACGAAATGGGCGTCAACAATATTCGTTTCCCTGAGACTTCCGGAATCGGTGTGAAGCCGGTATCTGAAGAAGGTACAAAACGTCTGGTGCGTGCCGCAATTGATTATGCGCTTAATGAAGGGCGCAAGAATGTTACTTTAGTACATAAAGGTAACATCATGAAATTCACGGAAGGATCTTTTAAAACATGGGGATATGAAGTTGCTGAACAGGAATACAGCGACAAAGTATTCACATGGGCTGAGTATGACCGTATTGTTGAAAAAGACGGCAAAGATGCGGCAAACAAAGCACAGGATGAAGCAGTTGCCGCTGGTAAGCTTCTGGTCAAAGACGCCATTGCCGACATCTTCCTGCAGCAGATCCTGACTCGTCCGAAAGAATTTGATGTTGTTGCAACGATGAACTTGAACGGTGACTACATCTCTGATGCTCTGGCAGCACAAGTTGGCGGAATCGGTATTGCGCCGGGAGCAAACATCAACTATGATACAGGTCATGCGATTTTTGAAGCGACACACGGCACAGCACCGAAGTATGCAGGCATGGACAAAGTTAACCCGTCTTCCGTCATTCTTTCCGCTGTTCTGATGCTTAACCATCTTGGGTGGAGAGAAGCGGGTGATCTGATTATGAAAGCAATGGACAAAACAATTGCTTCTAAAGTGGTCACTTATGATTTTGCCCGGATGATGGATGGTGCAAAGGAAGTGAAAACATCCGGATTTGGTGATGAATTGATTAAAAACATGGGCTAAGTGAAAGCGGAAGTGCTCTTACTTTGAAAGGATACATGCGGCTGACATTACTTATTGTTTTGTCAGCTGCTTTTATCAAGTTTCACTTATAAATTAAACTTTCTGAATGTTGGAAGGAGGATTGGAATGGCTAGCAAACGCAAAAAAATTTCTGTCATTGGCTCCGGTTTCACAGGTTCTACGACAGCCTTGATGATGGCACAAAAAGAATTGGGGGATGTCGTGCTGGTTGATATTCCGGATAAGGAAGACCCGGCAAAAGGAAAAGCATTGGATATGAAAGAAGCAAGTCCTGTACAAGGATTTGACACCAATATCACCGGTACTGCAGATTATGAGGATACGAAGGACTCTGATCTTGTCATCATCACAGCCGGTGTTGCCCGTAAGCCCGGCATGAGCCGTGATGATCTTGTAAACACCAATGCTAAAATCATGAAGAACGTCACAAAGGATATTGTAAAATATTCCCCGGATACAACAATTGTTGTATTGACCAATCCGGTAGATGCAATGACTTACACCGTATTCAATGAATCCGGACTTCCTAAGGAACGGGTTATCGGGCAGTCAGGTGTGCTGGATACGGCACGATTCCGCACATTTGTCGCTGAAGAACTGAACTTGTCTGTTAAAGATATTACCGGTTTTGTTCTCGGCGGGCACGGTGATGACATGGTGCCATTAATCCGTTACTCTCATGCCGGCGGGATTCCGCTCGAAAAACTGATTTCCAAGGATCGACTCGATGAAATCGTTGAGCGCACCCGCAAAGGCGGCGGTGAAATAGTTGGTCTGCTGGGCAATGGCAGTGCCTATTACGCACCGGCTGCTTCCCTGACCGTTATGGCGGAAGCAATCCTGAAAGACCAGCGCCGAGTTCTTCCATCGATTGCATACTTGGAAGGCGAGTATGGCTACAAAGACATCTATCTCGGTGTGCCGACTATCATCGGTGGAAATGGTCTGGAAGAAATCATAGAGCTTGATCTGACTGATGGTGAGAAAGCTCAATTAGATAAATCAGCAGATTCCGTGAAGAATGTACTTGATTTACTAAAGTAAATATGCATCAGAAGAAGCTTCCCTGTATGGCATACAGGGAAGCTTCTTATCATTTTATCAAATCCGTTGGCGGCAATTCACAGTTTTTGGTATAATAGAAAGCGCTTACAAATACGAGGGGTGATAAAATGATCGGCAGAAAAAGAAAACTGGGTAAAAAGATTGAGGATTTAAAAATCGGGGATTCCCACACAGTATCTCATATAATCGAGGATAAGGACTTATTATTATATTTAGGCTTAACCGACGATGCCAATCCGCTCTATCTTCAGCATGATTATGCCTCCCAAACGCCATATAAACAGCCTATCGTTCCGTCCGTCATGCTGTTTGGCATGGTATCATCGATAGTTTCCATGCATCTTCCCGGGCCAGGCAGTCATATTACCCGGCATGAAATGATGTTCCCAAAACCGCTGTTTCATTATTCAGAGGTGAAAATAACACTTGAAGTCATTGCGATAGATACTGAAAGTCATGAAGTAACACTTTCCGTAGTCGGTTTTGATAATGATGGTGATGTAATATTACAGGGAAAACTGAATGCCTCACCTGCTCATAAACCTGAATCATTGACAGGAAGTTCACTGGAGAATTTCTATTAAAATTAACTAATTTACAAAAATTACAATACGCTAATGACGCCGCTATTGTCTTTTGTAAATTTTTCTTTACATCCCCATCTGTTCACTTTGTGTTTCTTTCGTTGTAAGATGAAGATAGTACAGATTAGAAAGAAATGGGGGCTGCTGATGGGGAAGCGAATACTGATTGTTGATGATGAAGCATCAATTGTGACATTGTTAAAGTTTAATATTGAGCAGGCAGGTTTTGAAACGGATGTTGCTTATGATGGAACAGAAGCCATAACTAAAACCAAGTCAGCAGATTTTGATCTGATTGTCCTTGATCTGATGCTGCCTGAAATGGATGGGATGGAAGTCTGCAAACATCTGCGCGCAAACAAGATTGACACTCCGATTTTGATGCTGACCGCAAAGGATGAGGAATTTGATAAGGTATTGGGGTTGGAGATCGGGGCAGATGACTACTTGACGAAACCGTTCAGCCTCAAAGAAGTTGTTGCTCGGATAAAGGCAATTTTAAGACGGTCAGAGAAAACCGAAGAAGCAAATTCCCTATCAATGCAAATTGGGCATTTAATCATTTATCCTGATCGCTATGAGGCTGAAATAAAAGGCGAAGCGCTGACATTTACAAGAAAAGAATTTGAACTCTTATACTATCTTGCTTCCCATAAAGGAAAAGTTCTTTCGCGGGACCAGCTTCTGAGCGCCGTGTGGAACTATGATTTCGTCGGGGACACCCGTATTGTTGATGTTCATGTCAGCCATTTGCGTGAAAAGATTGAGCCGGATACGAAAAAGCCCGTCTACATTAAGACAGTGCGCGGGCTTGGCTACAAAATGGAGGAACCGAAATAATGCTTCCCTTATTTAAAAAACCGCTATTAGCTTACCATGCAGGCCTGTTTGTACTTGTTGCTGTAACAGGGATAGCTATAGCTCAACTGACATCTGAATACATTATCCTTGGATCAATTTTATTTGTGGAATATTTCATTCTGCTTGTCATCATGCTTCATGTTTACGATCGATATATGAAGCCAATAAAAAAGACGACCCAGACGGTGAATGAGCTTGTAAAAGGCAATTATCGGGTAAGGATTCATCATTCTGCTGGCGGCAGGATCGCTGAATTGAACAACAAATTAAATGCTCTGGCACGGAACCTGAGTGAATTTGAGATTCAGGAACAGATGCAGGAGGACAGGCTCTCAACCGTGATTGACAATACACAGAGCGGTTTAGTGCTAATTGATGAGAAAGGATATGTCCACTTGGTGAATCGCAAGTTCATATCCATGTTTGGCGGAAATGCACACGACTATCAGGGTTATTTATATTATAATGTATTGGCAAATGAAACGATACATGAAACTGTCCAGGAAGCCTTTTTGTACGAGACAAATATCAAACACTCATTCACTCAGACGGCCGACATCGACACTAAATACATCGAAATTGTCGGTGCACCGATATTTAATGAACGCGGAATGCTGAAAGGTACTGTTCTGCTGCTGTACGATATCACTCATTTGAAAAAGCTTGAATTGATGCGCAAAGACTTTGTGGCAAACGTTTCGCATGAGCTGAAAACCCCGATTACGTCAATCACCGGCTTTGCCGAAACGCTGCTGAGCGGGGCAAAAGATGATAAGGAATCACTGGATCGGTTTTTAACGATTATATATGATGAAAGTTCACGTCTTCAGGGGCTGATTGAAGATTTACTGACTCTGTCACGGCTTGAAGCTGATGAATTTAAAATAGAGCGGACTGATGTCGATATGAATCAGCTGATTGAAGAAGTCTTGCCGGTTGTTGAGCAGCGTGCAAAGCAGGAGGGCATCACGCTGACAGCGAATGTGAAAGATGACATAATGCTTAAGGCTGATAGTGAGCGAGTCAAACAGGTAATCATCAATTTAATGAACAATGCCATCAGTTACACCGGAGAAAATGGTACAGTGAACCTGACGGTGTCAGATGAAGGGGAGAAGGTGCATATTCAGGTGACAGATGATGGCATCGGGATCCCGGAAGAAGCTGTGACGCGAATATTCGAGCGTTTTTACCGGGTGGATAAGGCACGAAGCCGAAACACCGGCGGCACAGGGCTTGGTTTGGCAATTGTCAAACACATTGTTGAAGTGCACGATGGAAACATATCGGTAGAAAGTAAACCTGATAAAGGGTCAGTCTTTCATGTTCATTTACCTAAAAATGATCCGGCATCCTCTTAAGGGGTGCTTTTTGCTATACTATGTTAAAATAATAGTGAACAGAATCGGACATTTACTGGCATTGCTTCCTGCTTACACCCTCCCTGGTTTTACCTTGTGAGAATAAAGTGGGTATCCTGATGCCAGTCAGATGCGGGATAACGGAATGATCGGAGGACGTTTTGATGAGTAATAAACTTGTATTGATTGACGGAAACAGTGTGATTTATCGGGCATTTTTTGCACTGCCATTATTAAATAATGATAAAGGCGTATACACAAATGCCATCTATGGCTTTACGAACATGCTTCTGAAAATTATAGAGGATGAAAAACCAACACATATGCTTGTTGCATTTGATGCCGGCAAAACAACTTTTCGCCATGAAACATATAAAGAATATAAAGGCGGCCGGCAAAAGACACCGCCTGAGTTGTCGGAGCAGATTCCGCTTTTGAAAGAAGTGCTTGATGCGTTTCATGTTTCGCATTATCAGCTTGACTTGTATGAGGCTGATGATATTATCGGAACGCTTTCAAAACAGGCTCAGGGAGAGAACTGGGATGTCACGGTTATTTCCGGTGACAAAGACCTGCTGCAGCTTGTATCGGACAAAGTAACAGTGAATCTGACCAAAAAAGGCATCAGCGACATTGAAGCGTATACGCCCGATTTCATGCAGGAAAAGATGTCCATATCCCCTAAACAGATTATTGATCTAAAAGCATTAATGGGCGATAGTTCGGACAATATTCCGGGGGTACCGGGTGTCGGGGAAAAAACGGCCGCCAAACTGCTGAAACAATTTGCAACGGTTGATAATGTCTACGAAAATCTTGATGATGTGAGCGGCAAGAAATTAAAAGAAAAACTGGAAAATCACAAAGATGATGCGTTCATGAGCAAGCAGCTTGTCACTATTGACCGTGAGTCACCAATTGACGTTTCGCTTAAGAAGATTACATATGCGGGTTATCCGCAAGCCGAAGTCAGTGCGATTTTTAAGGATTTGGGCTTTCAGTCACTATTGAACCGGATTAACGGAGAGGGAGAAGGCGAGGATGAGGAAAGGAATGAACTAAGTGATATCGATTATACAATTGTCGATGACATCACTGAAGAGATGTTGGGCGATGAGACCGCATTGGTGCTTGAAATGCTTGAGGAAAACTATCACTACGGTAAGATTGAAGGCATTGGTGTTGTGAATCAGTCCAATGCATATTTTATTCCGACTGAAACGGCCCTTGAGTCGGAAGTATTTAAGTCATGGGCTGAAGACAGCTCCATGTCAAAAGTTGTTTTTGATGCGAAGAAAACGCTAGTGATCTTTCTGAACAAAGGTATCCATATTAAAGGCATCACGTTTGATATGCTGCTGACATCGTATCTGCTCAACCCTGCCGAGAATAACCATGATATCCCGGCGATTGCTCATCGGATGGGTGTGACAGATGTGCTGTTTGATGAAGAGGTTTACGGAAAAGGCGCCAAAATGAAAGTGCCTGAACAGGACAAGCTGAGTGAACATGTTGTCCGAAAAACAAACGTGCTGTTTCAGATAAAAGACAGCATGAAAGAACAGCTGAAAACGAATGAACAATATGAACTGCTAAAAGAACTGGAAATGCCGCTTGCCCTTATTCTGGGCGAGATGGAGTATACCGGTGTGCTGGTTGACGTTGAACGTATCCGGGAAATGGGCGATGATTTGAAGAAGCGGCTGAATGATCTGGAACAGGAAATTTACCAGCTGGCAGGCGAGGAATTTAATTTGAATTCGCCAAAACAGCTTGGGCCGATTCTGTTTGAAAAACTCGGTCTGCCCGTCATCAAAAAGACAAAAACCGGCTATTCCACTGCAGCGGATGTGCTGGAACAACTGCAAAATGAACATGATATTATTCCGAAACTGCTCCTTTACCGGCAATTGGGCAAGCTGCAGTCAACCTATATTGCCGGACTGCTTAAAGTGGTGGATCAGGATACCCATAAAATCCACACGCGCTTTAACCAGGCGCTCACTCAGACAGGACGTTTGAGCTCGGTCGATCCCAACTTGCAGAATATCCCAATCCGGCTGGAGGAGGGCCGCAAGATTCGGCAGGCATTTGTGCCGTCTCAAAAAGACTGGGTCATGTTTGCTGCTGACTATTCGCAGATCGAACTGCGGGTGCTTGCACATATTGCCGGTGATGAAAAGCTGGTTGAAGCGTTCACGAATAATCTTGATATTCATACTCAGACAGCGATGGACGTCTTCCATGTTGAGCGGGAAGAGGTCACAGCCAATATGCGCCGCCAGGCCAAAGCGGTCAACTTCGGGATTGTTTACGGCATCAGCGATTACGGGCTTTCGCAGAGCCTTGGAATTACAAGGAAGGAAGCCAAGCAGTTCATTGAACGTTATTTTGAAAGCTACCCTGACGTAAAAGCGTATATGGATGATATTGTCCAGGAGGCAAAACATCAGGGTTATGTGACGACGATCATGAAACGCAGACGTTATTTGCCGGAAATCACGAGCCGGAATTTCAACCGGCGTTCATTTGCTGAACGGACTGCAATGAATACACCTATTCAGGGAAGTGCCGCTGATATTATCAAGAAAGCAATGATCGATCTGCATGAGAAATTAAAAAATGAAAAACTCGAAACACAGATGCTGCTTCAGGTGCATGACGAGCTGATCCTGGAAGCACCAAAAGAAGAGATTGAACAACTAAAAGAAATCGTACCAGCCATCATGGAGAACACTGTTGATCTCAATGTACCATTGAAAGTTGACTATGAATATGGTGATAGCTGGTTTGATGCAAAATAAGGGGAAGATGGCATGCCGGAATTACCAGAAGTGGAGACGATAAAAAATACCCTCAAACGATTTGTTATTGATAAAACCATTACAGATGTATCCGTATTTTGGCCGAATATAATAAAACAGCCCGATGACATTGAACATTTTAAACACCTTTTAACAGAACAATCGATACATGATATCAATCGTCGAGGCAAGTTCCTGTTGTTTGAACTGGATGATGCTGTACTGGTATCCCATTTGCGGATGGAGGGTAAGTACAATGTCCATCCGTCAGGGGAACCAGTAAAAAAGCATACACACGTCATTTTTAAATTCAGTGACGGAGAAGAACTCCGCTACAACGATGTACGCAAATTCGGGACGATGCACCTATTCAAAAAAGGTGATGAACGGAACAATAAGCCGCTGAACCAACTGGGCCCCGATCCGTTTGATGAAGTATTTACGACGGATTATCTTTACCAGAAGCTGAAAATAACCGACCGTGTCATCAAATCAGTATTATTGGATCAGACGGTTGTTGCTGGTCTGGGAAATATTTATGTTGACGAAACGCTGTTTAAAGCAAATATCCATCCATTAACAAAAGCGAAACAATTGAAGAAGAGGGAAGTAAAAGCGATTTGGGAAGCTTCGATACACACCTTGGAAGAAGCAGTAGCTCAGGGAGGCACCACGATCCGGTCGTACGTCAATTCCCAGGGTGATATGGGCATGTTTCAGCAAGAGCTTTTTGTCTACGGTCAAGAAAATGAACCGTGCAAAACATGTGGCAAACCGATTGTGAAAATGAAAATCGGCGGTCGAGGCACGCATGTCTGTGTTTCGTGTCAAAAGCTAAAAGCGTAAGTGCCCGGTTAGCGACGTACGGACTTTACTGAACCGCAGGAGATAAAGGAGACACGGCATTACAGGGAGACGACGGAGGCGAGGGAAATCACGCTAGTTGCTGGGCACTGAGGCTGGACATGGATGACATTGTAACTAAAATATATAATCCTAATTTTTGCAATGTTTATATGAAGAATGAAGTGAGGATTGCAAATGACATTTGTTATTGGACTGACAGGAAGTATAGCAAGCGGCAAAAGTACTGTTTCATTAATGTTTGATGATTTTAATATCCCGGTGATTGACGCCGATAAAATATCTCGGGAAGTTGTTATGCCGGGAGGAAAAGCATATGAGCAGATTGTCGATGAATTTGGTGAGGATGTTTTACGTGATGACAAGTCGCTCGACCGGAAAAAATTAGGAGCGATTGTATTCGAGAATGAGGAAAAACGTGAACAGTTAAATAATATCGTGCATCCCGCTGTCAGGGAAAAAATGCTTGAGCGAAGGGATGCATTTGCGGCATCCGATGAAAAATGTGTCGTGCTCGATATCCCTTTGTTATTTGAAAGCAAGCTGATGCACTTTGTGGATAAAACCGTTGTTGTCTATGTTGATGAAGATGTGCAGCTTGAGCGTCTGATGGAACGCGATGGCTATTCAGAGGAAGAAGCTTATCAGCGGATAAATGCACAGATGCCCGTCAAAGAAAAGGCGGAGCTTGCCGACGTCGTTATTGACAACAACGGGTCAAAACATGATTCCTATCAGCAGTTGGAATCGCTGCTTAGGGAATGGGAGATTGTATAATGGTCTGATTGATGTTCGGTCCGGGACGCGTTGTATTTGAACTGAGCCGGACCGACATACAAAATCTCTTGCTTCGTAAAATGGCATACCATGGTGATTAGATGCGGTGTTTTTGTGCGCTCTGTCTTAACTAACAGATATCATTTTGTGAACTCCGGCATTCAACAGTTTTTCCAAGTTTATATTATATCCTCTTCCACTGTTCGAACTATTGCAGTCTCCTTCGTTTATGATAAAGGATGGACAATTCAGCTCTTTATGAGTTGTGAACAACAAAACATAAGGATTGGATTCCTACTGTTATCCAGACTGAATCATGCAATAAGCCAATATAAAGGGTTAAACTATTTGAGAAAATCATGCCAAATAACCATTCGCCGGTACGACATTAAATAACCCGCTTTCTTTTAAAAATTGTGTTATCAAATGAATGTGAGCACTGCCGATGATCAGCAATGTGCGATCAGTAGGACAGGTTATTTCAGCCAGGTTGGCATAAATAATCAAATTTCGCTGATACCACCACCTCAGCCAGTCTATGCCAACATATTCAGGGCACTGTCCGATACGAGCGATGGCCATATACATTTCGTGATTCAACTCGATATTTGATTCCGTATTCAAGGCTTTTATGCGTTCGATAATACTTGAGTCCTCTATTGCTTGCTTTATTTTCGGCCGGTAGTGCCCGTTAATCATTTCAACCATGTCCGGCTGATGTTTCTTAGCCCACTCAAAGACATCACCCAGTCCGATATTTTCCACATCATCCATCCAATCAACGGCGTACACTGTGTCATGACTCAGCTCAGCAGCTGCACGGAATCCTAATTGATGGATTTCATTCACTTCCGGCTCCAGCATGCCGTTTAAAAATTGACGATATTCTTCATGCAATGTGCCCTGCTTTTCTTTAACAATTTCAAATGCTATTTTTGTCGGCTTAAATTCCTTGATGCAATCAACAACTTTCCTAATTTCCCGCTGTCCTTCTTCAGTATGGATATCATCACGTCGGGCTTTATATAAATCTGGTGTATCGCGCATATGGAATATGCCAAGAATCATTATCTCTGGTTTTTTGTATGTATGTGTCAACCTGCCCCTCCTTTGTATGATAATTCATACTTATTTTAACATAGGCAATAAAACATCTTTTAAATAAAGAGAAATTTTTTATAAAAAAATAGCACACTCTGAGCTTAATATGTTATACTAATTGCAAATCAAAGTTAAAAGAGTATAACATAAATTGGAGGATGAAAACATGAGTAGAACCCGGATTGCTATTAATGGATTTGGCCGCATTGGGCGAATGGTCTTTCGTCAGGCGGTAAAAAATAATGATTTGGATGTTGTATCAATAAATGCCAATTATCCTCCCGAAACACTGGCACATTTAATTAAGTATGACAGTATCCATGGTATTTTTGACGGAGAAGTGAAAGCGCTCCAAAATGGTCTGGAAATTAATGGGGAATCCATAAATATTGTCAGTTCGCGTGAACCGGAAAAACTTCCATGGAAAGAACACGAGATTGATGTAGTAATCGAAGCTACAGGTAAGTTCAAAACGAAAGCAGAAGCCGGCCGGCACATCCAGGCAGGGGCCAAAAGAGTTGTCATTACTGCTCCCGGAAAGCAAGTCGATAAAACGATTGTGATGGGTGTAAATGAACAATCGTATAACCCTAAAAAAGATGAGGTTATCTCCAATGCCTCCTGTACAACCAATTGTCTTGCCCCGGTTGTCAGAGTGCTGGATGATAACTTTACGATTGTTAACGGTCTGATGACCACGGTCCATTCGTTTACAAACGACCAAAAGAATCTTGATAACCCGCACAAAGATTTGCGGCGTGCCCGCGGATGCACACAATCGATTATTCCGACGTCAACCGGTGCAGCAAAAGCACTTGGCGAAGTAATGCCGCATTTGGAAGGAAAAATGCACGGTATGGCGCTAAGAGTTCCGACTCCGAATGTTTCGCTTGTTGATCTTGTCATTGATGTAGAGGAATCCGTAACAGAAGAAATGGTTAATAATATCTTCCGCGAAGCTTCAGAGAAGGAACTGAAAGGGATTATCAAATACAGTGAAGAGCCGCTTGTATCGATTGATTATACAACAACCGATTATTCAGCAATTATAGATGGACTTACGACGATGGTAATGGAAGATAATAAGATTAAGATTTTAGCCTGGTATGATAATGAATGGGGCTATTCCGCACGTGTAGTCGATCTCGCAAGACATGTCGGAAGCTATATGAAACAGCACCATGTAAAAGTTTCATAGTAACAGAATAATTAATATGTAAAAGCGTAAAAAAGATTGACCTTTTCAGCAAGAAGGGTCAATCTTTTTTGTTCAGTTGGAGGGGGAATCTTTTAAAACTCACTGATTGGCCTGTATATACGGGAGTTCACCAGCCGTCTTAGGAATGCGGGATGTATATGCGCTTCGGATAACCGCAATCTTTATGAAAATAGCCTACTGAAACAATAAAAATCATGTTACAATATATAGACATAGATTATCATGAAATAAGAGTAAGCTATTCTCCAGAAGCTCTTTGGGATGAGGTGGACGGGATGTCGTTTCGTCAGACTATTGCAAGGTATGTCGGCGATCATGCCGAAACAAGCGATGTACATACTGATGAATCGCTGCAGACACACTATTATAAAACAACAGGCGAAAAAGGCCTTAATGTGCTGGAAAATTTGTTTCAAAACAATTCCAAGTACTATATTAATGCGGTTTCCAAAGACCGCGGGGAAATCAGTGCAACAATTGTAAAAGGGAAAAAAGCCTTCATCGTCGCGACGGTTATAATGGTCAGACCATACAGAACGGCGATTGATTTTTCGGTCACAACCGAGTCGATGTTCCCAATTGACTTTGGTTACAGTTACAGACTGATTCAGCAATTGTATACATATGTCGACAAGGAACTGCCGCTGGTGGACAATAAACGGCAGTAATAATGAATGGGGTTGGACAACATGCGATGTTCAAATTGCCAAAATAAGAGTACAAAAGTATTGGATTCACGCCCGATTGAAGAAGGCCAATCCATTCGCAGACGAAGGGAATGCGAGCGGTGTGGCTTTCGGTTCACAACATTCGAACGGATTGAGGAAGTGCCGCTGATTATCGTCAAAAAGGACGGCACACGGCAGGAATACAGTCGTGAAAAACTCATCAGGGGATTGATTAAGGCCTGTGAAAAACGGCCTGTCCCCCTTGAAAAAATTGAAGGAATTGCAATCGATGTGGAGAAAGAACTCCGGAATACAGCGGTTTCCGAAGTTGAGAGCAATGAGATAGGTGAAATGGTCATGGAACGGCTTTCGGAGATTGATGAAGTTGCCTATGTCCGCTTTGCATCGGTTTATCGTCAATTTAAGGATATATCGGTATTTTTGGACGAACTGAAAGATTTAATTAAATCCGATAAAGAACAATCCGAATAAGCGATTCGGTATGCTGGATAGAAGAAAGGATTAACATCATGCGAGATATCGGAAAAATTTTGCCAATCGAAGGATATCGGGTTTTTTTGAAGGGGACCCTCCCCGCCGGCTATACAAAATCATTAACACACCTGTACCAGCCGCTGATTGGAATTCAAGCGATGTCATTGTATCAGACACTTATTAATGAATTGGATTTTCAGAATGGGGACACAGCCCAGACACATCATACATTGATGAATTATATGGATTTGCCGCTGGATGAGATTTACCGGGCCAGATTGAAACTGGAAGGGGTGGGTCTGCTGAAAACTTATCAGCAGGAATCCAGTGGACAAAACACATATGCTTATGAAATTCAGCGTCCGTTTGCCCCTGCTGAATTTTTTTCCGATGATATGCTTACACAGCTGCTGTATCATCATATTGGAGAAGCGAAGTTTACTATACTGCAGGAACAGTTTTGCATCCAGACCGGCCAAAAAGGGACGGACATAACCGCGTCATTCAATGATGTTTTCCAGACTTTTCAACCGCACACAACAGGGATGGAGTTGCCTGAGGAACATCACGCGGTGGAAGAAACCATTCCATCAATTGATTTTACCTGGATGGAACAAATGCTGCAGGCGCGAATGATTCCTTCCAAAAAAGTGTTGACGACAGCCAACAAGAAATTGATGTCGCAAATGATAACACTGTATGATTTAGTTGAATTTGAAGTGGAAAAAGCCGTATTATGGGCGCTGACTGATGAGAACACGCTCGCCCCCAAGGAATTTAAAGAGGCATGTCATGATCTGTTTCAGTCCAAGCACCAGCAAAGTTCAATCAGGTTGACCGATAAACAAAAAAACGAGCCAACCACTGAATATGTACCGACAACGAAAGAAGAACAGCTGATTCAAAAGCTCGAAAATATCTCACCCAGAAACCTGCTTGAGGATTTATCGAGCGGCGGCCAGGCATCCGGCCAGGACTTAAAAATGATTCGTGAAGTCATGACGACACAGGGGCTCCCTTCGCCGGTCATGAATGTGCTGATTCATTATGTTCTCTTGCAAACTGATATGAAGTTATCAAAAGCATATATGGAAACCATCGCCAGCCACTGGTCGCGGGCAAATCTGAAAACTGCAAAAGAGGCGATGGCATTTGCCAAAAAACAAAAGTCCCAGTATCAGCAGCGTAAAAATAAAGCTAAAAACTACCGGAAACCTGTATCAAACGAGGTTATACCGGATTGGTTTAAAGAACGGAAAAAGAAACAGGAAACAGGCAGTGCAGTAAAACAGGATAGCAATGACGGTAAGGAGTGGGAAGAAACGGAAGCACTTCTCAAAAAGTATTCCAAAAAGAAGAATAGTCATTTGTAAGGATGGTATAAATGGAGCCGGTACAATCCGAATTAAAAAAATGGATGCAGCAAAACAACAATTTCAAGGAGAATTACTTGAAGGTAAGGGAGGAGGTTCTGAATGATCCTGAAATCAGTGAGTTTCTCTCATTGCATCCGCAGCTTACACAAAAGGAAATCGATAAAAATCTGATAAAGCTTTATGAATATAAGTCACAGTCCAAGCAATGTGACCGATGTGAATCACTTGGTGGCTGTATAAACATGATTCAGGGCTATTCGCCAATTCTCCGTGTGGAAAATGGTGAAATTCATCTGGTATATGAGAAATGCCATAAATTTGTTGATGCTGAAAAACAACGGGAACAGCAAAAATTGATTCAAAGTTTATATATGCCGAGAGATATATTAAATGCCACCATCGATGATATTGACCATGATAAGCAAAGAGGAGGCGGTATCCGTGAACTGCTTCTTTTCCTGGAAAATGCCCGTACGGAACTCCCTGCAAGAGGGATTTACTTTCACGGTCCGTTTGGTGTAGGAAAAACATATTTGCTTGGTGCGCTGGCGAACGCTTTGAAAGACTATCATATATCATCCATGCTCATCTATATGCCTGAATTTGTCCGTGAGATGAAAAGCTCTATCAAAGACGATTCCATCAACGAAAAAATCAATTACTTCAAAACAACTGATGTCCTGATTCTTGACGATATTGGAGCGGAGACGCAGTCAGCCTGGTTCAGGGATGAAATTCTTGGATCTATTTTACAATACCGGATGATGGAAAAACTGCCGGTATTTTTCACATCCAACTACAGTCTCAAGCAGCTGGAGGAGCAGCTTTCCATCACAAACCGCGGCGGAAGTGAAACGGTCAAAGCAGGACGGATCATTGAGCGGATCAAACAGGTCAGCAAGGAAGTCAAGTTGTCCGGTGAAAATCGCCGTGACTCATAATTGTCACGATTTTCATGCACTATCAGATTACAGTTAAGAGGTGTTATGCCCACTGCGGGTATGGCACCTTTCTTTTTGCCTGTGGGTTGGAGTATCCTTCGGGGTATTACACCCTATCTTAATCACCCGGACCATAGATATTTACTAGTTTCATGGGACCATACATTTTTTAAGAAGGATGTCCATATAATGTAACAGTTTGGTCTTGGGTGAGGGTGATGTTTTTGCTGGAAGTATACTTTGAGTCGGATAAAGAAGCCATAAGTTTTTGCGAAAATCTGTTTCAATTGAATAAAAAAATTGAATTACACTGGAAAACAACAGAGGAATGGGGAAATCAACTGCAGCTGTATTATCAGGAGTCCGGCGACAAATTTATGGAAGCTGTTGCCGGATCAATGGTCAGAGTGCTTGTTGCACACCGGCTGACAAACATGATCAACCGAATTATTAAACATAATTATTATTATTCAAATTCGGATGAAATTGAACGTATCATGGATTTATCACATTGGATTGTTGCCGGGGATGATGAAGACAGTCAATTTGTCAGAAACAATAAGGATCCAAGCAAATTGTTGTATTCACTCTTTCTGGTAAATATTAAAAATGCCGAAATACTTCATTTTGATTCACTCATAAATTTTCAATTGAAAGTGTTTAAAGATCAGCTTATCCACTATGTCGGGCTTGCAATTGATGAATTTAAGCGGGAAGAGGAGCATCAGGCATTCATCGATACGCTCAGGAATTATATCGTAAAACGAAAACCCGTGTTTGAAACCGTTCATGTTATACAAGGAGAACCGTTTTCTTATTTTAAACCGGACGGCAAACAGTTTTCACGGATGGAAATGCGTGTGCTTATGCAAAAAGAACCGCTCTACATAGTCGGACTTGATGATGAGGACTTGAATTTGTCACCGCTGATTGCCATGGCACCTGAAAAAATTAAGCTATTTGGTGATGATCCATCAGATCCGAAAACATTAACCGTGATTAATATCTTTCAGGAACGGGTCGAATTTGAGCCGTTCAGCAGCTTTCCGTTTCCAAATGACATAAAAAAATAAATGCTTAGGCTTGATTTTATTTGATACACAAGCTATAATACCATTTATATAAAGTGAAACTCCATTCAGTGGGAAAAAAGCTTCCCACTGAATGTTAGTTGAACCGAATCGGGCATTTAAGGTCAGTTAGCCGCCGTATTTTGGCGGGTTACTGACCATTAGATGCGAGGAGCCTGTTAAGGCGGAATAAATTGATGAATGGAAAAGTAATGATAAGGACATGATCGTTTGTTTTATTGGATAGACAAGAGAAGGAAGTCGCCGGCTGAAAGCTTCCGCTATCCCTGTAAATGATTACCACCTTTAAACTCTGCTGTTGAACAATAGGAGTAAGCAGCAGCGTATCGTCTGCGTTAAAGATAAACGAAGCCGCATTTATTGCGGAAATGAGGGTGGAACCACGTGCTGAACGCTCGTCCCTTTGCTGTAAAGCAGAGGGGCGGGCGTTTTTATATTGGCTATGTTTTAAAAGATTGTCGTTTTTGAAACAAAATCCATAAACTGCGACATAACTTAAGGTATAAGTTGGTGCGTCTTCTACCGCTCCGGAAATACACGCCGCTTTCCGCGGGCGGCTGGTGAGCCTCCTCGGGCTGACGCCCTGCGGGGTCTCACCTATGCCTTTGCTCCCGCAGGAGTCGTCGTGTATTT
>NZ_DATGTT010000064.1:0-42824 GCF_035301675.1 Lentibacillus sp.
AAAACGGGATTAATTTCACCATTCTCCATTGACTCTAACGTAACGTTATGATTTACAGTAACAATTGAAGGGAGGTCCAGTAATGAAAGTCAAGGAAGCAGCTGAATTAGTCGGCATCAGTGTGCGCACACTGCATCATTATGATGAGATCGGTTTGCTCGAGCCTGAAACCACTGAATCAGGTTATCGGAGCTATTCGGAAAAAGATCTCGAAACATTGCAGCAAATACTGTTTTTTAAAAAGCTTGGCTTCCCTTTGAAGAAAATAAAGGAGATTGTCAATAGTCCATCGTTTGACAGGGAGGAGGCACTTCAAGTTCAGCGAAGGATGCTGCTTGAAGAACGGTCCCGTTTGGACAACATGATTGCGACAATTGATAAGACAATCCAGCATGCGAAAGGAGAGATTCCAATGAGTGATCAAGAGAAATTTGAAGGGTTTGACTTCAGCAAAAACCCGTACGAACAAGAAGCCCGCGAACGCTGGGGCAACAAAGCAGTTGATGAGTCAAATGCCAAAATCAACCAGATGTCAAAAGATGAGCAGCAAGAAATGGGGGAAGAATTTGACCGTATTTATCGGGAGCTTGCCGCAATCCGTGATAAAGCACCCGACTCAGACGAAGCACAAGCAGCCATCAAAGTCTGGTATGACTACCTGAATAAGATTGGCAGCTACTCACTTGATGCTTTTAAAGGGCTCGGGCAGATGTATGTTGATGATGAACGCTTTACGAAAAACATCGATAAGTATGGTGACGGTCTAGCCGTGTTCATGTGGGATGCGATGGCTGTGTATGCAGACCGGAATAAATGATAGGTTGATGAAAACAATCGAATTTAATACAAAAAGGTGTCATGTCGTTACTTAATAAGATGTGGCATCTTTTTTTGTTGAGAGGTATTTGGATGCGGGTTTTTCTTTTCAGCAGGTTAAAAGAATAAATCCCAGTAAACAACCAACGTGATAATCGCAGCTCCTGCCAGATAAGTCAATGCTGCGTAGAATGATACACCACGTGTAAAATGGCCTCGTTTTGTTTGGACTTTTATCCCGGTCTCACTCTGGATATCTGCGTCGATTGATTTTGTGAATGGGTTGTTGGACGAATTAACATAGTATAAAATAACCGCTGCAAACAGTCCGACTAGGAACGACGCATCCAGAAAGCTGATTTGGAATAAACTTGCCATTGCTAGATTAACCATGGCGATTACCGCCAAAGTGATTATCATAATGATGGCATACTTCATAAACGCACCACCCTATAACAAATTACGAAACAATGTATATAAGTTTTATCAAATCGAATTTGGCTGAAGTTGTCACAGAATCGGCTTAAGTTCACAAATTTTTGGCATAAATGTTCACAATTTTTTCGGTGAAATGGGGGAGAATTGGTATGATGGGTTTTTAAACAATCAATTTGTTTGATATAGAGTAAAGCAGAATGAGAAAAGATGTTTTCTTTTCTCATTCATAGCTTTTCAACAGCCTCTGTCACATTGCCCGCCTTCGTGATGGCTGAAATGACAGCCACCCCATCAGCTCCGGCGTCGATAACAGAAGATGCATTCTCTTCAGTAATTCCGCCAATCCCGACAATCGGTATATCGGGGTACTGACGTCTCAATGTTTTGATCCATTCAATACCGACTGCGTGTCCAGCATCGTCCTTGGATGGTGTTGAAAATACCGAACCTGCCCCGAGATAATCAGCCAGCTGAATGGAGCTGTTGTCGACGTCGGATTGATTTGACACAGATAATCCAATTAGCTTATCGGGAAACATCTCCCGCACTTTTTCAAGCCGCATGTCATCCTGTCCGATATGAATACCATCAGCCTCAAGTGGTTCAATCAGATCAATATCATCGTTCACGAAAAACATGACGTTATGACGAGCGCAAATATCCCGCAGTTTGCGCCCCAATGCTAATTTTTTTTCACCGGTTAATGCTCCTTCACCTTTTTCCCGAAACTGAAAAGCGGTAATGCCGGATTTTGCCGCCTCTTTGAGGATATCCTCGGGTTTCCGGTCACAGTTCTGACTTCCCATGATAAAGTATTTTCTTAGATACATAAGCTATTTCCTTTCCAGTGCAGCAGGATTAAGTGACAATGCGTCGATGAAATGGGGGAGAAATGTCCCTGGGCCATTAACATCAGTTCTTTCTGCGGCATGTTCTGCGGCGAGCCCATAAAACGCAGCAGCGGTCATTGCCTGTTGCCCGATAGATTCGTTGGTTGTCAGGCATGCTGATAATACGGATCCAAGCAGACAACCGGCACCGGTTATTTTGCCTAAAATCGGATGACCAGTATGGTTCTGCAAAATTTCATTTTCAATGCAAATAACATCTGTTTTACCGGTGACAACAGCAGCAGTCTGATACATTTTGGCCACTTTAGCGGCAATCTCATCGGCATTGCCGTCACCGACTGATTCGACACCTTTTGTTTCCCATGGAATTTCAACCAGGTGTGCAAGTTCGCCTGCGTTTCCTTTGATCACAGTCGGCTTCACTTGCTCCAGAATATTTTTCACAGCAGTTTTTCGGAAAGGAGTTGCGGCAACACCCACAGGATCAAGAACAACCGGGATCCCTTTTTCGTTTGCGGCGACACCTGCACGGACCATCGACGAAAGATCATCAGCAGTCAAAGTCCCGATATTGAGCAGGACACCGTCGGCATTGTATGCCATATCGGCTGCTTCTTCTTCAGCCTTAGCCATAACCGGCGCTGCGCCGAACGATAACAGACCGTTTGCTGAAAAATTCATGACCACCTGATTGGTCAGATGATGGATAAGTGGTGTTGCTTCACGTGCTTCATGAATAATTGATTGATTCATTTACTCACCCTTTCCATTCGATGTGCCCACTGATTGGTCGGGCCGCTTCCTTGCCCGATCGAAAATGAATGGCTTATAGCTGCGGTGATAAAGTCTTTCCCCTTCTGGACTGCATCTGTCAATTGATAACCCTGGCTTACATAGGCAGTAATGGCTGCCGAATAGGTACAGCCGGTTCCGTGTGTGTTTTGCGTATCGATTCGTTCAGTCGAGAAAGTATGCATCTTTTCACCATCGTATAAAAAGTCAATCGCCTCACCTTGCATATGACCGCCTTTCACAAGAGCGGCCCCTGCACCGAATTCATCGACAATCCGCTTGGCAGCCTGCTGCATGTCTTCTGGTGTTTTAATCGACTCTCCGGTAATCACCTCTGCTTCCGGGACATTCGGTGTTACAAGCGTCGCTAATGACAGCAGATTCTCGCGTAAATACTCGCGGGAATCCTCCGCGATTAATTTATGTCCGCTTGTGGTCACCATAACCGGGTCCATAATATAAGGAACATTCAATCCGGGAATCTTTTCAGCCACGGCATCCATTAAATCGATATTGGCTAACATGCCGGTTTTGAAAGCCTGGAACGGGATATCGGAAATAACTGATTCCAATTGCTGCTTAATCATGGGCACTGATATATGCTGCACATCCTGGACGCCTGTCGTATTTTGAGCAACAACAGAAGTGATGACCGACATGCCATACGTTTTTAACTCCTGAAACGTCTTCAAGTCAGCCTGAATGCCAGCGCCGCCGCTCGGATCGGTGCCGGCGATTGTTAAGGCTGCGGGTAGTTGACTCATGTCGAAACCTCCTATACGTGTTTTTCCAGTAGATTTGTTTGGTTCACCTTTGAAACGATAAACCAGCCGATTAATGCACCTGTTATGCTGCTAATAAGAAACGACGGCATAAAGAAAAGTGCGCCGGCTGAACTGCCCAACAGGATACGCGCAAATGGAACAGCAAACAATGAACCGAAAACTCCGGTGCCTATTGCTTCACCAAGTGCAGCCATACCTTTTTTGTCAGTTAGCCGATAAAGACAACCAGCCAGGTAAGCGCCGACCATACCACCGGGGAATGCCAGCAGTGTTCCCAAGCCAAGCATATTGCGGAGCAGTCCAATCATAAAGGCGATAATAACGGCTGGACCGGGACCGAGTGATACAGCGGCCATAACGTTAACAGCGTGCTGCACCGGATAGGCCTTGGCAACACCTGCCGGGAACCATAGGAGCTGTGCGCCCAGAGTTCCAATCGCTACAAAAACGGCCATTGTTGTCAGTAAACGCGTCCGGTTCAATTCAACCCTCCTCTCATTAGGGGCAGAAGGAAAATTTAGAAAGCCTAAGTGGCCCTTGTGCAGTAAGAAAGTAATTTTTCTTAACCGCCAAAAAAGCCAGATCCATAGATTGGACCTGGCTTGAAATAGCTGATATCAAATTTCGTCAGACTACTTCCCTACGCTGGTATTAGCCAGATCAGGTCCGTAAGAGTCGGAAAGCTCAGACGCCTTTCCTCTCAGCCCGCGTTTCGTGGGCACCCCTAGTAGTTAGGTATATTGAATTCTTCACCTTAAGTGTAACAAAAGGATTGACATTTGTCATGAGATTATTAGAGTTCCAAATTGGCTTTGGTAGAATGAAAGGTGCTAGGATGGCTTATGAAGTTATTGTTCTTTTTTCAGCAGGGATCCCCATTTCGCAATGGGTCACATTTCTAGTTTGGATGGAAGGGAAGAATTTGAATGATTGCGTATGGCGATTGTCTACCAGATCATGTTCTGCAATGGGTCATCAACTCAGTCGATTCAACTGCAGCTGTTCAATCGGTTTATCAGCTGAAGGGCAGTACATCGTCCACATTGCATAGTATCACATTAAAAATGGAACAAACGGTAAGGCACTATGTCATCCGGCGGTTTGATAATCAGGACTGGCTGACGGAAGAACCTGATTTGGCTGTGCATGAAGCGGCAAGTTTACGAATGGCTGAGGGGACTGGAGTGACTTCGCCGAATGTGATTGCTTTTGATAGGAACGGTGATAAATGCGGTGTCCCGGCCGTTCTCATGACAAAGCTGGATGGGGCTGTGGAGTTAAAACCTGATAACATGGAACAGTGGGTGGATGGTCTGGGAAAAACGCTTGTCAAAATACACCGAATTGATGCAGCCGGTTTTCCATATGATTATTTTCCTTATAATGATATCGATTCGTTTAACATTCCGGCGTGGTCGGGTGTTCCGGAGATGTGGAAAAAGGCACTTGATATAGTAAGCGGACCTACCCCCAATGCGGGAGATTGCTTTATTCATCGGGACTATCATCCCGCCAATGTACTTTGGAGCGACAGCGCTGTCAGCGGTGTGGTGGATTGGGTGAATGCCTGCAAGGGACCGCGCGGAGTTGATATCGGTCATTGCCGGCTGAATCTTGCTATGCTGTACGGACCGGATACGGCTGATGGATTTTTAATGGCTTATCAGCATTATGCCGGGAAGCGTTATAACCGGTATTGGGATGTTGTCGCGCTGATCAACTTTTTGGACGGACCTCCGGAAGTATACCCGGGCTGGCGGGCTTTTGGGGTGACTGGACTGACAAATCAGCTGATTGAGGAAAGATTGGATGATTTTGTGATACAATTGATGAAAAATGCGGACGTTGAATAATTCTTTTAACGTGTTGCATAGTTATGAAAATGGAATGGGAGGGGCTTTATATGAGCCGGACAGGCGAAATAGTGTTAACGATTATTGGTGCACTCATTTATGGTTTTTTTACTGTTGTTGGCGGATTTATGGTATGGCTTTTCAATAATGAGGCTATTTGGGACCAGGCAAAAGAGGAAATCAATCAGCAGCAGCCAGAATTAGCACCAGGTGATATGGAAGCTGTCACTGAGATGTTTCAGGGAAGTGGCTGGTTTCTCATTATCCTTACTATCATCAGCGTGATTTTAGGGATTGTATCCATCGTCTTCATGAAAGGCAATAAGAAACCAAAGGCTGCAGGAATCATTTTAATTGTGACAGCAGCGCTGAGCACGATCATTACATTTGGTGGAATGATTTTCAGCGGTATATTCTATTTGATTGCCGGGATCATGTGCCTGGCACGAAAAGCGCCAGCACCGGCAACCCAAGAAACAGTTGAATAAAACACGAAAGACTGGGACAAAAGAATAACCAAAGCGAAATCCGAACTATGATTCAAAATCCGCCAATTAGATAGCGAATCAGTTCGGATTTTTCCTTTCGCTGTGTTCTACAAGGTTGTTGCTTTTGACACAAAATCCATATACTGCGACGTAACTTAAGGTATAAGTTGGTGCGTCTTCTAACGCTTCGGAACTACACGCCGCTTTCCGCGGGCGGCTGGTGAGCCTCCTCGGGCTGACGCCCTGTGGGGTCTCACCTATGCCTTTGCTCCCGCAGGAGTCGTCGTGTATTTCCTACGCTCAAAATGACGACTTCCTTTAGTTTTATTAGAGATTTGTTTTAGAACACACCTTCCAGCAGCTGGAATATGCGAGACTCCTGTGGGACAGCGAGCCTAAGAGACCCCACAGCGAGCGGTCTTTGCGAGCGAGGAGGCTCGTGGTGAGCCCACGGAAAGCGAGTATATTCCAGCTGCGGTTAGAGATTCTCGCTAACTTCTGGTTTGTGTCACAGTTTATTTCAACTGCTTAAAAGCAACAATAGATATGGAAATCATCTTCGTTTAAACTCACGTTCTATTTCCCGCTTTCAGTTCATGCGTATGTTCCCCGAGTTTTGGGGCTTGTGAATAAATTTCACCAGGCGTTTCGGATAATTTAATCGGGATTCCAATTTGTTTCACTGACCCTAATACAGCATGATTTACCGTTCGAATCATCTCACGTGCAGCAACTTGCGGATGCTCAATCATTTCTTCAAATGTCAAAACCGGCGATACACACGCTTCAACATCAGAAAACAGCTCAAGCCATTCAGCTAGTGTTTTTTCTGACATGATCACTTGGATTTCATACTTAAGCCGGTATTGCTCATGAAGTGGTGCTTCCAATAACGGAATGAAATCACGCCGTCCAATGACCTCGCAAAAATTTTTCCAAAACTTTGGTTCGAGTGCCCCGACGGCGATAAAGCGCTCGTCCTTTGTTTCATAGACAGCGTAGCAGGCCCTTCCGCCATTCAGCATCTCTTCTCCTCGTTTTGGAACTGTATTCGCAGACAAGTAATCGGGAAGGAGCGTTTGCAGCCAGGAAATAACCCCATCCATCATCGAAACATCAACAAACTGACCCTTTCCGGACTTTTCCCGTTCCAATAATGCGAGTAATATCCCGACTGCTGCCGGAAGAGCTCCCCCGCCAATATCGGCTATCTGGGCGGCAGGAACAACCGGTTTGCCATCTTTTTCACCCATCAAATTTAAGAGGCCGGCAAAACTCAAATAATTAATATCATGACCGGGCTTATCGGCGTACGGTCCGGTTTGCCCATAACCCGTTACCGCACAGTAAATGAGACGGGGATTGACACTTTTTAATGTCTCATACCCCAGTCCCAGCCGTTCCATGACACCCGGACGAAATGATTCAACAACGACATCCGCCTCTTCAGCCATCTTCAAAAATTCATGTTTGCCTTCCGGAGATTTTAAATCAAGGCAAACGCTTTTCTTGTTCCGATTAAGCGAATGGAACATGGCACTATCGTCATCCAGTTTTGGTTCATAAGCTCTGGCATAATCCCCTTTTGAAGGCTCTTCCACTTTAATGACCTCAGCCCCAAAATCTGCCAAAAGCATCGTGCAGTAAGGTCCTGGCAGCAGACGGCTCAAATCAAGAACTCGAACGGACTTCAGCGGCAAAGCTCATCCCCCCCTTTTATGGCAATCTAAGAAGTGCCGTAGAACGGAGAACCCGTCCTGCCGGCACACTCTGCTAATTCACTTTCTTCGGTCCGTCCCAATGCATTTCCCTCAAACGGAACTTCTGCAGTTTTCCAGTCGCCGTTTTTGGCAATGCGTCCATAAATTCAACAGCTTTGGGCGCTTTAAAATGAGCCATTTCAGACCGGCAATAATCAATGATGCCCTGCTCTGTCACCGTTGCACCATCATTCGGCACAATAATAGCTTTAGGTACTTCACCCCATTTTTCATGAGGGATCGAAATGACCGCCGCCTCCATGACATCGGGATGTTTAAAAAGGACACCCTCCACTTCTGTAGAGGAAATATTCTCCCCGCCGGAAATAATCATATCCTTGGCACGATCACGGATTTCAATGTAGCCGTCCGGATAAGTAACCGCCAAATCGCCGGTATGGAACCAGCCATCTTTAATAGCAGCAGCCGTCTTTTCCGGATCCTTGTAATAGCCTTCCATAACAACATTTCCGCGGGTTATAATTTCGCCCAGCTCTTCGCCGTCCCAGGCTACTTCCTCTCCGTCTTGATGGATGACTTTTGTTTCCCCGTTAAATGCCAGTTCAATCCCTTGCCTCGCCTTGATTGATGCCTGTTCATCAGCTGATTTGGCATCGAAATCTTTTTTCCACTCACAATAGAGAATGAACGGCGACGTTTCGGTCAGACCGTAAACGTGAATCATGTTCAAGCCGAGTATTGTCTGGGCTTTATCGATGAGTGCCGCCGCTGGAGGAGCTCCGGCTGTTGCCATGCGGGGGCTTGTTGTGATTGATTTTGCTTTTGCTTTCGGTTCATTCACCAGCATATTAATGACAGTTGGCGCTCCGCATAACAACGAAATATGCTGCGTTTCAAATAAGTCGAGAATATGTGGGGGATCAACTTTCCGCAAGCATACATGCGTGCCCCCAGCTGCTGTTATGGCCCAAACGCCTCCCCAGCCATTGGCATGAAACATCGGCAATGTATGAAGGTAAACATCATCATGACTGACTCCAAGGTGGTACATAAAATTAGCTGAATTCAGATAATTACTGCGATGGGTTAACATCACACCTTTAGGATTTGATGTTGTGCCGCTCGTATAGTTCAATGTCATCAGCTGATTTTCATCAATTTCGACCTCAGGTAATGCTGCATCATCCGCAACGTGCTGGATAAATGCCTCATAATCCACACCTTTTAATGAAGTCTTATGATCCGGTACAGAAACTACTACGATTTGTTCAAGAGAAAGGCTGTCCGCAATTTGCTCAATCGGGCCGCTGAATTCCTCATCAACAATCAGCATTTTGGCGTCGCTGTGGTGAATAATGTACTGCAGATCTTCTGCCTTTAAACGGTAATTCAAAGGCACCATTGCTGCACCAAGCTGACAAACACCGTAAAAGCACTCCAGCATATAATGCGTGTTCGGCAGCATCACGGCAACATGATCACCCTGTTGGATGCCTGCCTCATGTAAAGCCATTGACAGCCTGTCTGACCGCTCGCCAAATTCTTTGTACGTAAACGTCTTGTCTCCATCAATGACCGCTGTTTTTTCCGGGTAATATTTTACTGCTCTCCGTTTCCAGTCAAGTGGGGTGAGTGTCGAAAACATAATAAAGAACTCCCTTCGCTTTTTGGTTATCACCTATGTTTCAATCAAATAATGCTATGCCGGCAAACATTAGGTGCTGTTGTCAAAAATATATCAACGGTCTCATACACTCCTTAACCAAATGCTCCCCCTTTCCCTTCATATATCTTAATTGTACGAAAATTACATATACACTTGCAATAGATAAGAGGCGATTTACTGATAAAGCCATTCACCCCTCTTTCCGGATCATCCAGATTAAAGTAGTCTGACAGGCTGCATAATGAGCTGGCGAATCTGCACCAATCACCCCATTATATAGGAATGGTGCCAGCACCTGCTGCTCCATCTCCGCTTCAGCTTGTTGGAGTTCCCATTTTTTGTGATGAATCCCACATCTATACAATTTTCCATTTTTATAGGTCCAAAGAAAATAACGCTTCAGCAGCCAATTTTCCAGGCTTCCCTTTTCCGGATAAAAGCGTTCACCGGTTGGCTGATACACACCACTTAAGAAACCGGGCTGCTTTCCCCCTTTCCGTTCACTGCGAAAAGATACAGTGCCATCCCGCATTTTCATCGATATATCTGCATAGTAATAAGGAAGTGTCGCCACTCTTGCGCCAACTACTGCGGGCAGCTTGTCAGCATCCAGGCTGAAAAAGTAAACACCCCTTTTACCATTTCGTTTGACATATGTCCGTACGTTAACTTGTAAAAAACTGTTCAGAAACGGTATGGGCGGCAGACCGCGAAGGCGCACTTTGCTCACCCTGAACGGAATAACACTTATCCAGGCATCCCCTTCATATGTATCCAGTTCAAGACCTGGAGGAAGATGTGGTTCAACTGTCCGCTGCGGCAGACGCTGGTGCATAAACAGTATTTGTCTCCATTGCTGCATCATGAGCCATGGACCATGCGGCAGCGGGCTGTTACGATGTGCGGTACTGTTCAATATATCCTGAAACATCTGCTTTCGCCCTCCTTCATGTCTATTATGCTCATCATGTTTTCTTGTTATTTTTCCGTTAGAAGATGATTCCAAAACTGATAAATTGTTAGATAGACAGATGACTGATATAATTTTTCTTATACAGGAAAAAGGAAGTGTCGAATTTTGGAATACGAGGCAGGCCTCATGTTAGAAGGCGGAGGTATGCGATGTGCATTTACTGTTGGTGTACTGGATTACTTTCTGGATCAGCAGATTGAATTCCCATCTGTCGCGACAGCATCTGCAGGAGCACTTATCGGGAGTTCCTATATCGCGAAACAGCGCGACCGGAATACGAACCTGCTTGCTGCCATAGGCAAAAACCGGGGTACCATATCAATCATACGGCTGCTGCAAAAAAAAGAGCTGTTCAGCATGGATTTGATTTTTGATAAGCTGGCTAACCACACATTCCCGCTCGAATTTCAATCCTTTTCACAGGCTAACTCCAGGTTTATTGTCGGCACAACCGATATAAATACCGGCAAGCCCGTTTTTTATGATCAATTTGATAAACAGAAGGATCTGTCGACTATTATCAGAGCCTCCTGTTCGTTGCCTGTTTTAGCGCCCAGCATTGACTATAATGGAAAAAAATTAATCGACGGTGGTGTGTCCGACCCGATACCAATCACCCCCCTTATTGAACAAGGATTTAAAAAACATGTCGTCGTACTTACCCGGAATAAAAACTATGTTAAAAAACCCACAAAATTAAATTGGTTTTATAAGCGAATGTTTAAAGATAAACCTGAACTTATAAAATTATTACGTGACCGGCATTCGCTTTATAATGAAACCATGAAAAAATTACGCACAATGGAACAGCGCAACGAAGTCTTTATCATCCAGCCGGAGAAACCACTGGACGCCAGCCGGATTGAAAAAAGCCATCGCAAGCTCGAGGCATTATATTATCAGGGTTACCAGGTGGCTAAAGAGAAACACCAGGAATTACTGAATTTCCTGCAAAGTTCGGAAAAACCATCCGCATCTGTTAAGGAAGACATCCCGTTATAACTTTCTTTGCTGCGGCAGTTAATTGGAATGGATGCAGCAGGGGGCTGGGACAAAACTAAAAAACGGACGATAGCCAGGAGATTCTAGTAAAATGCAGGTATATATTTTAACTACCGCTTCGGAAAAATACTACGCTGGTTTACGCAGAACCCCATGTTACAACAAAAAGAAAAATCCGAACTGATTCGAAAGCTATCTGAACAAAGGCGCAAGCGCCCGTTTAGCGACGTACGGACTGGACTGAACCGCAGGAGATAAAGGAAACACGATGAACGTAAGTGAATCGCTGTTGACTTATCGGACGGAGGTGAAGGAAGTCACGCTAGTCGCTGGGCGCTGGAGCCAGACGTGGCTATTTTTGATAAAGCATTCGTAGAGCCAAAAAATTTATACTTTCTGATATAATAAGAAATTTGAATCATCGTTCGGATTTTTCTTTACTTTAAATGCTTTTGTCCCGGTCTCTTTTAAGTGGAAGTTTTATTGTACTGAATAAAACGATTCGCCCTGAGCTATCGTATGCGTCAGGCACTCATTTCGGTGTTTTTCTGACTTCTTACCCCTTTGATAATCTTATAGCTTCCGATTATCAGAATCGGAATGCCGTATACAATAAGCATGGCATAGCCAAGAATCGTATACCCTGTTGAGACAAGGCCGCTTATGCCAACGTTGGATAATATAGCTGAAAGGACAAGTGCTATAATGGCAACTGTTCCATCCATTCTTTTTGACATTGGTTTTTTACCGGCTTCTTCAAGGTTGTTATTCACGCGGTCAAGGAATGCATGAATCATACCAGTAGCCGTTTCAATCAATGTCCATCCCACAACAATTCCAAAGATGACCGCAATCCACAGGCCATATCCATCCAGCATTTGCAGCCATGGCACATCTGCATTGAAGACAGACTCTGATGGATAAAATCCCATTAAGGCAAAATAGGTCAAAAACCATGGAACCGTCATCAGAACGCCGGCGATAGCTCCGCCGATAAGTGTATCTTTTATCGATTGTTGCCTTCTAACTGTAAATAATGCAGCCGGGTAAACGGCAAGATTATAGCCAACATAAATGATTCCCGCCCCAATAATAGACCAAATCGTAAAATCCCCGGCAAAACTTGTATTCCCCGTTGCAAATACGTGAGTTACCTCACTCCATGAACTGGAAATGACGATGATGGCAAATAAAACATATGCCAGCAGCAGTGCTGTTGTTCCAATCGTTTTAAACCGCTCAATTAATTTTGTACCATAAAAGTTAAGAATACCAGCCAAGACTGCGATAAGGGTAATACCAATCCAATAGTTCAGACTCAGTGTATTTTCGAGAATCGATCCTGTCGCCGCTATGACTATCGAAATGATCAGGATAGCCAATAAAAAATAAATAATATCATATAAAAACCAGAATGGCCCCAGAAATTGTTTGACAAGACTGCGGTAGTCATATGCCCGGAACCGGCGCGCGATTTCAAACATTAAAAACGCCATCAGGCCAAATCCGATTACAATGGTCAAGCCGGCAATCCAGCCCAGCGCACCAAACTTCGCCCCATAGGCAACCACTTCACGGCCAGTTGCATAGCCGCCGCCGATTAAAGTAGATTGAATAACAACACCAGGCAAAACATACCTACCGAAAGCGCCTTCAAAAAAACCATTTTTACCTTGCTCTGCCACAAAATACCTCCCTTCTATTATTAAAATAGACTCCCATCCAACCACATACTATCATACATCATTTTTACACAATTGTAAATATTCGTGAATCAATAGTTCATGGGGCAAAAACATTAGCCTGAAGCGCTATCTTTTATTAAGAATATATTCCATACCTTATCACTCTCAGCCGGCTGACTTTCCTTCATCAGATTCAGACAAATCTGCATGATAGCGGTTGACCTGCTCCTGTGTTGCTGCTGATGGTGGTGCTGTCATTAGGCTAACGACAATAACCAGTGCCAATGAGATCGGTGAGGCAATGATTGGCTCAGATACCAACGCAAATGGCTTTGTGATAACTAATATTAGAAATGTAAGCGCACCTCCAAGCATACCTGCCAGGGCACCGGCTTTATTTGCCCGATTCCACCAGATCCCGAGTACAAGCGGAAAACCAAACGACGAAAGCAGGAAACCGCCTACCCAGCCAACCATGATAGCTATCAGCTGCGGCGGATTAATCGCAATGATAATTCCGACAATACTGGCGATGATCATCACTGCAAAACCAATTCTGGTTACGGTCTGCTCGGAAGCTTCTTTATTAATGTATTCCTTGTAAATATCACGTGCTACGCCAGCGGAAATCGCCAGGAGCATCGCATCGGCGGAAGACATAATCGCTGCCAGAAGCCCTGCAAGCATAATACCTGCCAGAAGCGGTGACATATAGTTTTCAATAACAGATACAAAAATCATATCCTGATTGTCCAATGTATCAGCTATACCCAAGCTGGCTCCCCCGGCGGCCACAATCAAGCCGAAACCAAAGATCAGCAAGTATAACAAGCAAGCCCACATGGCCGATCGCCGTGCTGTTTTTGCATCACGTGATGCAAAATTACGCATCACAGCTGATGGTGAAACGATCCCGAACCATAAGAAAGCCAAAAACAGCCCAAAATAGGACAACCATGGCTGTGTAATATCTCCAAAATTTGGTGAAGCATTAAGTGCATCCTGAATCAGCGATGAAAAGCCGTCATGCTGAACCAAAATAAGTATCGATAATATTAACATTCCGATAAGCATGACAGATCCCTGAATCAAATCAGTGTAAGTAATTGCCCACATCCCGCCCAATGCGGCATAGACCGTAAAGCCAATTCCAAGCACAATAACTGCGGTCGTGTAATCAATGCCCAATACATAAGAACCAATCAATCCTGACGCAGTCAATTGCGGTACCATGTAGAAAGTCATCCCGACAACAACGATGGCTACAGCCACAACCTGTACCGCATTTCCATACCGCTGTTTGAAAAATTCTGGTAATGTGCTGACACCTGACCGCCTAATTTGTCCGGATACAAGAAAAAGCGTAAACGGCAAGATAGCAACGGCACCAAACCCATAAGCAAACAAAAATGGAATTCCGAGTGCAACACCAGACCCTACTGCCCCCATCAGCGAACTGGAACTTGCCAGAGCTGCAAACAATGCAAATGCCCCAACGAACGTATTAATGCTTTTGCCAGCTGTCCAGTAATCGCTTTCAGAAGAGTGCGCTCGCCGTGTAAAATAAATCCCAATCAAAGTCATTAAAATTAAGTAGACACCTAGAATGACTGCTTCCATTATCTGCATATCTTCATCCCTCCATTTCTATCCACCGTTTTGTGACTCGTCCCTTTTTTCCATCCAAACAACATAAAGAACTGATAGGAGAAACCAGACAAAATAACTGAAAAACATCAACCAGCCTGCAAGCGAAATACCCATTAAATAGATATCAGTCGGCCACCAAATTAATACAACAGCAGAAATAGCAAGCAATATGGCGACCAGAATGATACCCGGATCTGATAATCTGGATCTGGGCTTCATGACACCCCTCCTTTCGTCCTTTACTGAATATCATCTACATGGTTAGTTCGGTTCCTGCCCCTTTTTCCTTAGCTTTCTGATATATCAGATTGGCAACCACCACATCAAACAAAGCCATCCCGGTTGTCTTTAGCACAACGGTTTTTCCTGCTTCAGCCACCCCCGCTGACTTTTTTGAAATTTGTTCTGACATTGTCATAATGGATCCCCGGTCTATCCAGCCTTCTTCGGCCGGTGTCGCGATGTCCCCCGACTCTTCAATGGCATGTTCGGTGTCAACCATCACCTGGTCAGCTACTTTGTATAAAGATTCCGGGAATTCCCGCATAGTCGGCTGAAAAGAACCAACGCCGATAACCAGTTTATTTTTAAGCAGTTCCGGGTTATCCGGAAGAACAGGCTGTTTGGATGTTGTAGCAGTTATCACAATTTCCGCCTCTTTGACAGCTTCTTCAACAGAATCACTTTCGTGGATAAATGCATCTGTACCAATCCATTCCTGCAATGATTTTGTGAAAGCGGCAATTTTTTCAGGTGAACGATTGAAGAGATAAATTTCTCTGATCGGTCTTTCCGTACATGCTGCAATTGCTTGATAGAGTCCTTGTACACCGGTCCCGACGATCGCCAGGGATGAAGCATCATGTTTAGCCAAATGACGTACGCCGGACCCGCCAATAGCTCCCGTCCGCATGCCTGTCAAAAATGAGCCGTTTAAAATTCCTTTAATATCACCTGTCTCACTGTCATTCAAAACAACTATCCCGTGCAACGTTGGAAGCGTCTGGTTATTCGGAAATATCGTGACAAGCTTCGTTCCGATGGCATCCCCTGTAAAACATGGCATTAACAGGAGGGTGTTGTCTCCTTCTTTCACCTGCATGCGCTGAGGCATTTGGAAATTACCGGATTCATAAACATCATAAGTCGAATCTATGGCATCAATCACGTCCTTCATTGTGACTGCTTCTTTAATATCCTTTTCACTTAAAAATAGCATTCTATCAACCTCCACCTTCAATAGATTCTATCCAATATATTAACACTGCCCGGATGAGTTATCACTATATTTAAAAGATTCGGAGTCCATTACAAGTAACTATCTGGATTTATTGTCTTCAAATAAGCCCTGTGATCATAATCAGCACAATTACTATTGGAATAATATACGTTACAATTGGTTTTGAGGCAGCAGGAAACTTTATGATACCGCCTTCAATATTGACATCATCAATAAAATTTTTGACTTTCCATTTGAATACAACATATAAAGCAAGTAACAGCCCGCCCAGCGTTAACAGAATATTACCGGAAAAATAGTCAACGAATCCAAATATGTCCATACCAAAGATATGAATATGCGACCATGGGCCTTGTGACAGGATAGATGGAATAGACAACGTGAATGTCGCACCGATAATGATCCAAACACTCGTTTTTCGTTTTATACCCAGCATCTCTGCAATATTGGCTGCCAGCGTTTCAACCAAACCGATCCCTGTTGTAAGAGCACCAATTATAATCAGGAAGAAAAAGAGTATACCAAACAGATTGCCAAAAGGCATTTGATCAATCAGAGTCGGAAATGTGATAAAAATCAATCCCGGCCCTGAATTCGGTGCTATTTGGAAAGCAAATAGTGCAGGAAAAATAACTAAACCGGACAGGAACGCTATAAACGTATCCAGTGAAATGACCCATAAACCGTCCTCAGCCAAATTTGTTTTTTTCGGCTTTAAGTAACTGCCATATGTGAAGGCAGCAGCCATTCCAATCCCGATTGAAAAAAAGGCCTGCCCGAGCGCATCAAGCACTGTGCCTGTTGTAATTTGGGAAAAATCGGGTTTCAAATACCACACGACACCCTCCACAGACCCCGGCAAGGAAAGCGAAAATACAGCCAAAATAATTAACATGACAATAAATAGCGGCATGGCGATCTTTACGAATTTTTCGATGCCGTGTTTAACCCCTTTTGCAACAATAACCCCCAGGATCAATGTCGGAATAATCGTATAGCCGATAACTGCAGCGGGATTTGCAATGAAATCTTCATAGACTATAGCAGCTTGTTCAGATGTAATCCCTTGGAATGAGCCAAGAGCCACTTTGAAAAAATAAGCAAATAACCAGCCCATTATCATTAAATAATAGGACATCACCAATAGGGCTGTAATGGTCCCGAGCCAGCCAATTGAGTTCCACGGATTGCCTTTGCCGTTCAATTTCCTTAGCCCGGTGATTGCGGCTGATTGAGCTCTTCTCCCAAGCCCGGCCTCAACTAAAAACAAAGGAATTCCGATCAAAATAACAATCAGAATATAGATTAGAAGAAACGCACCACCGCCATTTTCACCGGCAAGGTAAGGAAATCGCCAAATATTCCCCAGCCCGATAGCAAAGCCTGAAGCAGCCATAATAAAACCTAACCTGCTGCCCCAGCTCTCCCTTCCTCGTTTCTGATCAGGACTATTCATATAAATCCCCTTTCTATGAGCATATTCCAATCTATATTCAGCAAATGGGCAGAGACAGTATTCGATATACTTGCTGACTGCAATTTACCACTACACGACAGCGCCCTCCACAATCAGTTCATTAGAGGCAAATCGCTCAAACTGCAGCGGGCTTAAATCCAATGTCTCGTAACGATCATTCCGGATCAATTCGGATAAACCCTTGCCGACAGCTGGCGCCTGCTGCATGCCGTGTCCGCTGAAGCCGCACGCCATGTAGTAGCCGTCCAGATGCGGATGTTCACCGATGATGGCATTTTGATCTTTTGTATTATGGCTGTAAATCCCGGCCCAGCCATTACTGATTTTAGCCCGTTCAAAGTTTGGAATACGCTCAGCTAAAACCGGCCATAGCTGTTCTTCAAACAGCGAGCGTTTCCACCTGTAATCAATGCCGGGTTTTACTTTCTCAGCAAACCCTGTTATCAGTGAATTGCCTTCATGCCTGAAGTATACACCTGTTGGATCAATGGTGAGCGGTAGGTATTTTTCCAGCGGTTCGGCAATATCGAACTGTATGATTTGCCGTTTCAATGGCACAATCGGCAGTGATAGCCCGATTTTCTCGCTTAATTCAGGAGCCCACGGACCGGCACAATTGATGACAATCGGAGCTTTATAGGCATCCCCATTTTCAAGTCGGACTCCTGTTGCTTTCCCGCGCTCTGTCAGGATCGTATCAACTTTTTCATATACATATTCAGCCCCAAGCTGCTTTGCTTTTCTGGCGTATCCCTGCATCACAGAGTACGGATCCAGGTAGCCATCCTCGCCGCAGAACAACCCTCCCTGCAAGTCATCAATAGTCAGCTCCGGAATAATTGACAACAATTCCTCCTTAGCCAATAATTCAGAGGGCACACCATGCTTCTGCTGCAATTGTAGTTGTTTCTGCAGCTGTTTTATATTCTCACCCCGGGCCAGAAAAAGATAGCCACGTTGTTTAAAGTCAATTTCGGCTTTTTCCGTTCCGATGGCCATGTCTTCTGCAAACGTCTTATATTTTTGCAGGCCATAACGGCTGATTTGAATATTAATCTCTGTTGTAAACAACTGCCTCAAACCACCAGCGCTTCTTGGAGTTGATGCATATTCGTATATTTTATCTTTTTCAAATATCGTAATATCACCTTCATATCCATCATTAAGCAAATTAAAGGCAATACTGGATCCGATCACACCACCGCCGACAATGATAATATCCGTCTGTTTTTCCATTCAGTCATCACCTCAAATATCCAGATTCGTAACTATTCTTAATATTATATTTATTTATAACGTATAACGCGTATAAATGGCTATAGTTAACATGCACAAGATTATAAAGGATTAACATAATTATTGGAATTATGATATAATTCTAATTGGAATTAAATACTGTAATTAAGGGTGTGAGGGGCATCGAGGATTTCGTGCAAATTGCACAAAAGGTTGTGAAAACGGTTTCAAATGTTCTGCCATTTCATATCAGTTTCAGTGATGAACAAGGCTATATCATCGGGTCATCACTCCCTGAACGGATTGGTACGCTGCATGAACCATCAAAAGAAGTATTGGAGAAAAATACTTATTTGTTATTTGACGAAGAAAAAGTGAACAATCAGCCTAACGTCTTCCCCGGTGTCGCCATGCCAGTGACATTTGATTCGTCAACGATTGGCGTCCTTGGGATTATCGGACCTCCGGCGCAGGTCGAACCATATGCACAGCTGATCAGCAAGTACGTCGAAATGAGATGGCATGAAACATTTGATAAGCAGCTGGAAGATCTGGAAACCAAAACACTGGAGACATTTGCCCAGTATATCTTGTTAAATGATAAAACCAATCAGGTTAGAGTTGAGCAATATTGTAAAATGCTGGATCTATCATTTTACACAAAACGTTTTTGTATTGTCGTTGATATCGGTGATTCACTCATCAGCAGTGTTCAGAATAAAACACCTATCGGACAACTGAAAGAACAAATGCTGCATTGCACACAGAAAGCTTTCGACAGTTATCATAACGCCATCTGCACGTTTTTGAATACTGAAAAAATAATTCTCCTGAAACCTGTCCAATCAGAACACAATTACATGGCTGCATTGGAATATTTTATCGAGCAGAGCTCTTATCTGACCGACATGTTTAAAACTTATCAGATTACAAATATTTCGATCGCCGCAGGGAAACTGTGCCATACCATAGACCGAATCAGCGAATCATACCAGGAAGCGGAAAGCCTGATCAAATTTGGCAGGCAGCTCGATATATCACCAAGAATCTATACGTTTCACAGCTGGGACATTATAAAAGCACTATTGCCGCATCAAATTGATGCCCATTTTCAGGATAAAATCATGTTCCGGCTGAGACCACTCTTTGCAGACAAGGATTTTTCCGAACTTATGCAAAACTTCATGGTTTACTGCCAGAATAAGATGAATATCAGCCAGGCAGCTAAAGAGCTTTACATTCACCGAAACACGCTAATTTACCGGCTGAAGAAAATTGAGGCGATCACATCAGTCAATATTAAAGATTTTGAGCATTGTATGATGCTGTATTTGGTTTTGAAACGGTATGACAAAAGCTCCTCTCTTCGTTAAAGAAAGAAGGAGGAGCTTTTAGTCAGTGAGTAGATGCTTTTTCGTCTGTCAGAACATCACTCATTAAGTCCACGGCTTTATCGATTTCTTCTCTGCTCACTGTCAGCGGCGGCAGCAGACGGAGAACATGTGGACCCGCGCTTAAAACGAGCAAGCCTTTTTCGATCAGCGATTCAACCAGATGCGAGACATTCTGTGAGCATTCAATCCCAATCATCAGACCTTTGCCGCGGATTGAAGAAACAAGGGATAAAGGAGCGATCGATGTGTTCAGCCGCTCCATCAAATAGTCGCTTTTTTCCGTTATTTCCTGTAAAAACTCCTCCTGAAAAACATGTTCCAGCACGGCTTCTGCCGCTGCCATAGCAAGCGGATTGCCGCCGAATGTCGCCGCGTGACTCCCCGGACCGAAACTGTCGCGGAGGGCTTCTTTAGCAAGCATGGCCCCAACCGGAATACCACCGGCCAGCCCTTTAGCGGACGTGATAATATCTGGTGAGATCCCGTAATGCTGATATGCAAACGGCTTTCCTGTCCGTCCGATGCCTGTCTGCACTTCATCGACAATTAACAGCACATGATGATCCCGGCAAACCTCTGCCAGTTCCTGCACAAAATCAGGATCGGCTATATTGATGCCACCTTCACCCTGGATCATCTCCAGCATAACGGCGGCCGTTTCACCGTCCAGAGCCTGTTTAACGGCCTCGATGTCATTGAATGGCACATACTGAAATGTCTCCAGCATGGGGCCAAATCCAGCGTGGATTTTTTCCTGGCCGGTTGCTGCCATGGCTCCGAGGGTGCGCCCGTGAAATGACTGATTGAATGAAATGATTTTATGCTTGCCGGTTGCTTTGCGGGCCAATTTGATAGCCGCTTCATTCGCTTCCGTTCCGCTGTTGCAGAAGAACACCTGGTCACCCGAACTTTGCTGAGTAAGTAAGTCCGCCACTTTTTCCTGGATTGGATTATGGTATAAATTCGATACATGCCAATAGGCGTTGAGCTGGCTTTCCAGCGCCTGTTGAACAGCCGGATGCCGGTGCCCAAGGCTGCAGACGCCTATGCCTGCCCCAAAGTCCAGATACCTTTTGCCGTCTGTGTCTTCCACAGTGGTCCCTGAAGCTTGCTCGACTGCCAGATTAAAACGTTTATATGTTGGAAAAAGTCCTGTCATGCATTACAGCCTCCTCTGATCGTTTAATCAATGTGCCAGTAAATCCGGTATTACTGATAACCTGGTTCGCATCAGCAATCATGACGTTTTGCAAGCCGTCATTTAAACAGGCAAGCGCCGCTTTCACTTTTGGAATCATCCCTCCATGAATAGTACCCTGTGCGATAAGCCCCTCTATTTGAGTTTCGGTTGCTGAAGGAATCAATCCGCCGTCCTGCATAATCCCCGGCACATCCGTCACAAAAATCAGCTTCCCGGCATTCATCGCTTCTGCTACGCTACTTGCAGCTGTATCGGCATTCACGTTATAACTGTCACCATTTTTTCCAACAGCAATCGGAGCAACCACCGGTACGATATTTTGTTCAAGCAGGCTCGCCAAAAATGCTGCATTTACACCCACAACGTTACCGACATAGCCATATGTCTGAAAGTCTTTTGGGACACAGGTGATCAGATTGGCATCAGACCCGGAAACACCTGCTGCCTGAATACCTGACGCATTCATTTGCCGTGTTATGGCATTGTTAACATGGCCGGAGAGCACCATCTCCACAACATCCATCGCTTTAGCAGAAGTTGTTCTGAGTCCATCAATAAATGTAAACGGCACATCGAGTTTTTCCAGCATGAGTTTAATCGCCGGTCCGCCGCCGTGGACGATAATCGGTTTCACGTCATTTCGCTGCAGCTGCCGGATGTTTTCAAAAAACCGGTCTGACAAGCTGTCAATAATACTGCCGCCGCATTTGATTACAGCAATTTCAGTCATGATCACCCCTCCTCATGTCCGGTAGCTAGCGTTGATGCGTACATAATCATACGTCAAATCACATCCCCATGCTTTGCCGCAGCCGTTGCCGACGTTCAAGTTAACCGTGATGATGATGTCATCATTCATCAAATAATCAGAGGCTTCTGTTTCGGAAAACGCGAGCGGCTGACTGTTTTCCATGAGCGGAATCGACCCAAGCGACACATCAATCGTTCCGGCATCTGCATTTACACCGCTTCGCCCAACAGCTGCAATGATTCTGCCCCAATTGGGATCCGCCCCGTAAACAGCTGTTTTCACAAGCGAAGAACCGACAATTGTTTTGGCCGCTTTTACTGCTTCGTCGTCATCATTTGCCCCGTTAACCTCAACTTCGATTAACTTCGTTGCCCCTTCACCATCACGTGCAATCATTTTTGCCAGATCTTCACACGTATGCTGCAATAGCCCGGTAAAAGTCTCCCAATCGTCGTGCGCCGGTGTCAGGCTTTCATTTTCTGCTTTTCCACTGGCCATTGTGAGTACCATATCATTGGTTGATGTGTCGCCATCCACCGTTATGCAGTTGAATGTCTTAGCCGTCACCTCTTTCAAGGCCAGGTGTAGCATATCGGATTCAATCGCCGCGTCAGTGGTCACAAACGCGAGCATCGTACCCATATTCGGCTCGATCATGCCGGAACCTTTTGCCGAACCAGCCATTGTCACCGTCTGCCCATCGATGACTGCCTGGTGGCACGCAGACTTTGAACCGGTATCCGTCGTCAAAATCGATTCGTTAAACGCTGCTGCTGCTTTTTCATCCATTGCCAGATGAAGGTTTTTGATATTCGGAATAATATAATCCATCGGCATGTCAAGGCCGATGACGCCGGTTGAGGAAACAGCAACCGTATGCTCCGGCAATGACAGTTGCTCCGCCGCAGACCGGCGCATCGTATACGCATCCTTTTTGCCCTGTTTCCCAGTACAGGCATTGGCGTTACCGCTATTAACAATCACAGCCTGAAGTTTGCCTTCTTCGGCGATGCTCTCTTTTGTCACGTGCAATGGTGCTGCCTGAATAATGTTTTGTGTATACAACGCAGCAGCACTTGCGGGGACGTCACAATAAATCATCCCCAAGTCATTTCGTTTCCGTTTCACTCCTGTATGCATTCCTGATGCTTGAAATCCCGCCGGTGTCACAATCGTCCCCTTTTCCATTTTTTTAATGCTGCTTTCCTTAGTCAGCACCATTGTTTCTCCTCCTTTCATGGATTTTATTCCGCAAGTTCCTGGCAGTATATGCCCGGTTCTATTCAACCAATATTCAGCGGGAATAACCATCCCGCTGAATTATGGATAGACAGGTGCAAATGCCAATCCTGCTTTTTCATCGATGCCGAACATCCGGTTCATGTTTTGCACAGCCTGCCCTGAAGCACCTTTTACAAGATTATCAATTACCGAAACAATCATGATCCGATTTGTCCGCTCATCAAGCGCCAGCGACACATCGCAAAAATTAGAGCCGTAAACTTCTTTCGTGCCTGGGTATGTACCCTGGTCTCTGACTCTGACAAAATAGCTGTCCTTGTAACTTTCTTTGTATAAGTCCGATAGTTTCGCTGCCGTTATACCCTCTGGTGCGTCTGCATAAATCGTCGTCATAATACCGCGGATCATCGGGACAAGGTGTGTGCCGAATGTGACCGGTCCTGTATTCGAATTCCACCCGGCAAGAACCTGTTCAATCTCCGGTGTATGCTGATGTTCAAGGACTTTGTATACTTTAAGATTATCGCTCATCTCCGTAAAATGCGTAACGGATGTGGGGTTTTTCCCTGCACCGCTGACCCCGGTCTTCGCATCAATGATAATCGAATGTGGATCGATTATCTGATTTTTCACCAGCGGCGCCAGCCCCAGCAATGCTGCCGTCGGATAACAGCCGGGATTGGATACCAGCTGCGTTTCTGTCACATCAGTCTCCAGCCATTCAGTCAGCCCGTAAACAGCACTCTCAAGAACTGTCCCAGCAGGTGCCTTCTTCTTATACCACTGTTCATACTGACGCGTATCTTTCAGCCGGAAGTCACCCGATAAATCAATAACACGAGCGCCTTCTTTGATGAACGCTGGCACGAGTTCCGAAGATACACCGGATGGAGTGGCCATAAAAACCACGTCAGCATCACGGGCAATTTGTTCAGGATCGATGCCTTCGAGATTCTCCTCGGACACGGCCTGAAAATGCGGATATCTGTCCGCCATTGAGTCACCCTTGTAGCTTGACGAATGATATGACTGAAGAGTGACTTCGGGATGCTGCTGTAAAATGCGAATAAGCTCTGCTCCTCCATATCCGGTTGCGCCGACAATCGCTGCTTTCATATGACACGTTCACCTTCCAAATTTTTTTATTTCTCCCTATTATAGAATGTATAATTATAATGTCAAGTGTATATTTATAAAATTTTTTAAAAAGATTATCGGTTTTAATCCATCTCGCTTTAAACTGCAAAGATATTTTAAAAGGCTGCTTTTTTCATATATCAATCGTTCAAAACAAATCAGTGTAGATGCTTTTCCAAAGATTCTTTTATCCTTCTAGAGATTTATCCTATCTTCTGCAGATAAATTTTCTCTTCTGTTGATATGATCGCCCATCTGTTGATAACATCATTCTTCCGTTGATTTAATTTTTCTTCTGCAGATTCCTGGCTTCTTCCGCCGATATTCACCATGATTCCTTTTGACTGCATAAAAAACAGCGCACCTCGTAACAAAGGAGCACTGTTTCCCTTAATCTTATATCGCTCACGCACTTTCCTGATGGACTGCGGAAGGCCGGTTCTTGGCCTTCACGGGAGTCATATTGAATACGATATTCAGGGCAATCGCCGTCACACTGCCTGCCACGATGCCATTACTCGTCAAAATTTGAATGCCTGACGGGAACTGCGCAAATAATTCGGGGACAGCGGTGACACCCATGCCCATTCCAACCGAACATGCAACAATCATCGAGTTTCCGGGTGATTCCGAGATGACACCGCTCAGCATTTTAATCCCCTGCGAGATAACCATTCCGAACATCGCAACCATGGCTCCTCCCAGGACAGCTGTTGGAATAATCGTTGTCACAGCTGCAATCTTGGGAATAAATCCGAGTGTGACCAGCATGAGCCCGGTAACGAAGATAACTCTGACTGATTTAACACCTGTCAGTTGCATCAGACCAACATTTTGCGAGAATGCGGTATACGGAAAGGCATTGAAAATCCCGCCGAGCAACACCGCCAGACCTTCTGCGCGATATCCGTTGGAAAGGTCCTCTTCCTTCAAATCCTTATCGGTCATATCACCAAGCGCGAAATAAACACCCGTTGACTCGACCAAAGAAACCATTGCCACCAAAATCATCGTAATAATAGCGGACCATTCAAACGTCGGTGCCCCGAAATAAAGGGGATGTACCATGTGAAAGAAAGATGCTTCCCCGACAGCGGAAAAATCAACTTTTCCCATAAACGCAGCCGTAACCGTGCCAGCTGTCAAACCGATCAGGATTGAAATGGATCGGACAAATCCTTTTGTGAACCGGTAAAGCAATATAATAAACAATAACGTGCCAAACGCGAGTGATAGATTTGCAGCCGAACCGAAATCAGCGGCACCTTCTCCCCCACCCATATTATTGATGGCAACAGGGATTAAAGTGATTCCTATAATGGTTACAACAGTTCCAGTCACAATTGGCGGGAAAAACCGGACCAACTTGCCAAAGAAGCGGCTGATAGCAAGAACAAATATACCGGAAATGATAATCGAGCCGTATATGGCGGTTATCCCAAATTCACCGCCAATCGCGATCATCGGTCCCACTGCCGTAAACGTACAGCCGAGCACAACCGGCAGACCAATCCCGAAATAGCGATTGCGCATGACCTGCAAAATTGTCGCCACTCCGCACATCAGGATATCAATGGCAACGAGATACGTTAACTCCTCCGATGTTAAACCAAGCGCTTCCCCGACAATCAGCGGCACTAAAATCGCACCGGCATACATTGCCAATAAATGCTGGAAACTTAAAGCAGCTGTCTTCATCATACGGCATCCTCCTTGTTTTGAAATGTGACATGCCCATCAGACAGTGACGCGATCGTTGCCAGTGACTCGACATGAACACCGCGTCTGTAAAGTTTCCCGCGTCCATCCTGAAAGCCTTTTTCAATCACAACTCCGATGCCTTTGAGCGCCGCACTGGTCTGTTCAACAAGGTCAATCATTCCCAGCGCCGCCTGACCGTTCGCCAATATATCATCAATAATCAGTATAACATCATCACTATCGATATAATCTTTAGAGATTGATATTTCATTCGATTCATTTTTGGTGTATGAATAAACCTCAGCAGAATATAGATGCTCATTTAACGTGAGTGATTTGCGTTTCCGGGCAAAAACCACCGGAACCCCCAAGCTCAACCCTGTCATGACAGCCGGCGCAATACCTGATGATTCAAGTGTCAGGATTTTCGTAATGCTTAATTCTGCAAACCGTGATGCAAATTCCTCGCCAATCGATTGCATGAAAGCAGGATCGACCTGATGATTCAGAAATGCATCCACTTTTATGACCGAATCGGACAAAACCTTTCCTTCTGTTAAAATCTTTTGTTTGAGTGATTCCATTCCGATCTCCTTTCAAGGAACAAAAAACCCGAAAAACAAGCTCCCACTCAAACTATGAGGAAAGCAATGTTTTTCGGGTTATCGATAACATGATGGACCTTTGCCGGCCGCAACATGATATATATGCCGAAAATCCGAACAATGAACAAATAGCATTCAAGCGCCATCCATTTGTTCCGCTCCCTTTCATAGTCGGTTCATTTATGGTAAACCGGTAGAAACTTGCAGGCCGTATTCCCGCGATTATATGAAATAAGCTATTGAATTGTTGTCTATTATAGCACGTCACTCACAAAAAACAACCCCGAAATCAAAAATTTTAAAGCGACATAGCGTCTGACATTTTATCCCGTTTGACATATGCATAAAAGTCATGTACATTATCAAATAGACGAACGATTTAATTATAATTTATAAAAATATTCGTTTTCAGGGGTGTAACGATGGAAAATGTATTTGATTATGAAGATATTCAGTTAATACCTGCCAAATGTGTTGTGAGCAGCCGCTCTGAGTGTGACACAACAATTACCTTTGGCAAGCACACGTTCAATCTGCCTGTTGTGCCTTCCAACATGCAGACAATTATTGACGAAAGAATTGCACGCCACCTGGCCGAAAATAACTACTTCTATGTGATGCACCGTTTCGAACCGGAAACCCGAATCGAATTCATCCGTGACATGCATGAAAACGGGCTGATCGCTTCTATCAGTGTCGGCGTGAAAGACGATGAGTACGATTTCATCCAGCGATTAGCAGATAAACAACTGATACCGGAATATATTACAATTGATATTGCTCACGGTCATTCCGAAGCCGTGATCAATATTATCCGATATATTAAAAAACATCTGCCGGAAAGCTTTGTCATCGCCGGAAACGTCGGGACACCTGAGGCAGTCAGAGAACTGGAACATGCCGGCGCGGACGCGACAAAAGTGGGAATCGGACCGGGAAAGGTTTGCATCACCAAAATGAAAACCGGATTTGGCACCGGCGGCTGGCAGCTGGCCGCACTGAAATGGTGTGCCAAAGCAGCAAGCAAACCGATTATTGCCGACGGAGGCATCCGCACACATGGCGACATCGCCAAATCAATCCGTTTCGGTGCATCAATGGTTATGATTGGCTCTTTATTTGCCGGCCATGAAGAATCACCGGGCAAAACGGTTGAAGAAAACGGCAAACGTTATAAAGAATATTTTGGCTCGGCCTCGGAATTTCAAAAAGGCGAAAAGAAAAATGTTGAAGGCAAAAAAATGTATGTCGAGCATAAAGGCTCATTGAACGACACACTGACCGAAATGAAACAGGACCTGCAATCCGCCATCTCCTATGCAGGCGGCAAAGAACTGCAAGCAATCCGTCATGTCGATTATGTCGTCGTCAAGAATTCGATTTTTAACGGGGATAAGGCTTATTAGAGCTCAGGTCATCGGTAAAATCCCGATGTTCACAAGGAAAACCCCGATGTTCACAATTTTTTCCCCGAAGTTATCATGGTCAGCATAAATTCAATTACTATCTCGCAGCTTTATCTGTTAAACGATATAAGCTGCGAGATTTTTTCGTTTTACACCGTTCTGTTTAATGGTTTCTCCGCCAATTTTCAGTTATACTCAATCGTAATGGAATCATTCTAAAAGTATCTGTAAAAGAAGGATTGTAAATGGAAAAAGCAATACTTAAGAAAGCCGTCGCACCAAGCAGGGAAAACACAACCGTATACCGCGTCCTGTTTATCATCGCAACATGTCATTTGCTGAATGATTCACTTCAGGCTGTTGTTCCCGCCATGTTTCCCATTATCGAAAAATCCATGGGACTGACCTTTACACAGCTCGGGCTGATTACGTTTACGATAAATATGGTTGCATCCGTCATGCAGCCTGTCGTCGGGACATTTACAGATAAACACCCTGTCCCCTTTGCGCTCCCAATCGGCCTGGGAAGCAGCATGATCGGCATGTTCGGTTTAGCGCTCGCTCCGGATTTTTGGCTACTCATTATCAGCGTTATATTTATCGGATTGGGTTCTGCCATTTTCCATCCGGAAGGGTCCCGGGTTGTTTATCTTGCAGCAGGAAATAAACGCGGGCTGGCCCAGTCGATTTTTCAGGTTGGCGGAAATTCCGGGCAAGCACTGGCCCCTGTCATCATGGCACTTATTCTTGTACCACTCGGGCAAATCGGGGCACTTTGGTTCACATTGATTGCAGGACTGGCGGTTGTTTTTCTGACATATATCGCGAAATGGTATAAAAGCCAAATGGAATATAATAAGAAAAAACGAAAACATACGACAGCTGCAAAACCAAGTAAGGCCGTTTCCAAAGGGATTAAAGGGGCAATCTTTATTCTCGTCTTCCTCGTATTTGCCCGGTCATGGTATACAAAAGCAATTTCAAATTTTTACGCTTTTTATGCGATCGAAACATATCACGTATCAATAGCCAAATCACAAGTTTATCTATTTACCTTTCTGGCTGCAGGCGCCATTGGTACGTTTATTGGCGGTCCTTTAGCAGACCGGTTTGGCAGACGAAATATTATCCTTTTCTCACTTGTTGCGGCAAGCCCGCTGACGATTCTCTTGCCATATGTTGGCCCGGTTATCGCGATGGGCCTCCTGGCTGTCATTGGCATCATTCTAATGAGCAGCTTTTCCGTAACAGTCGTGTATGCGCAGGAACTCGTACCCAGCAAAATCGGTACAATGTCCGGTCTGATCATCGGGCTGGCATTCGGCATGGGCGCAATCGGTGCTGTCGCTTTAGGGTCGTTTATTGATTTATTTGGCCTGACAACGACGATGATTATGGCATCCCTATTACCGCTGCTCGGCTTTCTCACCCTTTTACTGCCAAAGGATGAAAAAGTGCGGGAATGGCACCAAAACCAATAAAGAACTAATTGTGCAGTATTTTATTTTTCTTTTTTCCATTTACTATAAGTATAAAATAATGTCGATACCGTTATGGCCACAAGGACTGTAATAAAAACAACAGATAGTAACAAAGACAAACTATCTAAAAATAATATCCACATTATTAAAGCGATAACCAGAGGAACCTGTATGAAGTTCCAAAGAAATTTCTTCTTATAAGATAAGTCCCAATAACTCAAAGTTTGCACTCCTTCAATATTGAAAGAAAACAAAAAGCGACTGCTCTTGTTCGGCAATCGCCCCCGCAAGTAAATTGAATATAACTGTGGAAGTTAAAAGACTTAAAGGATTACACCGGAAAAATCCCCTGTTAATACTTCTTTTTCTTTCTGATTTTCACAGGAAAAGGTTGCAACAATCACAGTTCTATGATTTTCTTTTTTTTCACATTTTTCAATTTTAACTTCGCAAACCAGTATATCTCCCGTAAACACAGGTCTTAAAAACTCAAAATTCATATTACGAGCTAAGACGTTATAATCTCCGCCAATTTTTGTTGGCAGTGTTGCCGTTAATAACCCTTGAACCACAAGCCTTCCCTGTTCGTCCGGGGTTATATGATGACTTCCTTCATCACCTGATATTTCGGTAAATAATTCAACATCCCTTTCTGTAAAAGTCCGTTCAAACGTAATGATATCCCCTGTTTTTAATGCCATATAAATCCCCCTGAAGTTTTTATAATTTTAAATTCTATTACTTAGCTTAATCGCTGCCAATCGTCATATTAATCTAAAGGATGCCTCATCCATACGTTTGGTTCCACGTACACCCCTCTGTCATCCCGCTTATCTACTTCCAATGGCACTAATCCATCATCTATTATATAACTGCCTGTTGAAGGCAACCTCATACCAGTCCACTCCTCCCACACTTTAACCGGAGCTGGAATTACCATAGATCTCTCTGCCACTTTTATTATCGAACCGCCTGTCCTATAATGTGTTCTGATCCAAGGATCAAAAGGGGTCCCGTCTTTCCTCACCCAACCTATATATTCCTTCATAGGAATTAGTGGATACTTGGATTTTAATGAAGGACGAACAGGAGCAACCATTCGTTTAATTTTATTTTTAATGGCCAGGCCTTTCATTTCCTGGACCATTAACTCACTCAGGCCCATTCCTCTGAATTCCGGATGAATGACAATGGCTAAAGCTGAAAGTGAATTAGATGGTATCTTATCTTGGTAATTCAATATACCTTTTTCAAAGACTGCATCCCATCCTGAGGGCAAGCTATTTTCATTTCCGTCCCAACTAAAAGGAATCGCATTTCCGCAAGCTACAGACCTAAATTCCTCATCTAAGAGAATATACTGAAATTCAGGAAACCAGGAAGGCAAGTTGTTCCAATACTTAACTGCTATTGGATCCTCTATCATAAATTTAGCCCATCCCGCGCTATGCAACTTATTAATTTCTTCTGCTAAATCCGGACGCTCCTTTATTGTGACAACGGTGTATTTCCTATCCATAACTAATAACCTCTCAATATATAATAGCGGTCCTGTTCCGATAGTAAAAAGGAATTAAGTTGAACTGTATTTCTTTCCTTTTTAAACATCATGCAGTTTTACTTCTATAAAAGAGTCTCCTTTCCTTCTTTACGCGCCGAATACCAATGTGCCAATTAAATGGTACAGTATTGGAAATAGGAACAAAGTGATGTTTAATACAATACCGGTTAACGATAATTTATCCTTTTTTAATCTATATGTCGCCAAACCTATGATAGCGCCGATCGGGCTAAGAATGATGGGCATTAGAATTGGCAACCCCTGTATTTTATCTGCCGCAGCCAAGCCTGCAAAAAAGTTTATGTTCAATACGATTATTACAAAAGGAATCAGAACGGAAACCGCTCCCAAAAAGTGACTATTTTGTATAATAAGCAGCCCCTCACTCTCGTTTGTACTGACAAGTTTTCTTCGCTTCTCTGCTTCAGCAAAAGATTATTCACACAATGTACATTCGCTCCCGTATTAAACACGAGCTAAATGAGTATCTTTAAATTCTGATGGATATTTTAATCCATAGCCGATCACCCTATCCATTCCGATATGGGCTGACCATATTAAACCGATGGACAGAAGAAACGTGAATTAATCTTATGATATAGATGTGCCAGACATATTCCACTCAAACCATCTTCCATGGCCATCAGTCTCTCCGATAGTTTGGTTAAATTCCACCCCATCAAGATAGTAATCAAGATGAAGCTTCCTGTCCCACATATTATTATAAAGATGAAAAACATCTCTGTTGCTGCCGATTTTCTTTACCTTCCCTAAAAGTTCGTACTTAGCATGTTCCGGTATTTGATTTGCAACGTGTGTATGGAAAATACAGATAACCGTATCTTCAGGACGTGTTTCCACGACATCTTCAAGAAGGGCTATCCCATCATCCTCAATAAGTTCCACTGGATTATCTGTAAAACGTTCGACAGCTTTTTCAAACAATGCCAATCGATCCTGATGCTCCGGCCAAATAAGTGATTTTAGCCACAAATAATCTTCTGCATTTTTTAAATCACTTATATCCAAGTCCAATCCAATCTTTGATGCGACAGGAGGGCTTTCGGTCGGTAATGGAGGATTATTCCCGTCCTTGATCTCGGAAGTTATATGAACATGTGAACGTTTATCGCCATAAATTTGGTCAGTACCATATGTATAACTGTACTTATCCCACAAAAGCTGAAGACCGGCGCTCGTTCCAATTTCAATAAGCGATAAAGGTTTCTTTGTTTTATGGTATATGTAAGAAAAAATCGGATAGAGATAAGCACAACGCCTGACCTCATTGGTCTGGACCAGCTTATTTCTTAAAATTGAAACAATGTCATTTTTATAAGCAGTGCAAAATTCCTTAAAGCAGACAAACGTGCTGCTATCTATGTTTTTTGGAGAGTCTGTCAGGCTTGGATAATATTCTTTTAATGGATGTTCTTTGCCTTTTAACAAAAGATAATGAACCGCTCCAAACAGTAAATTGGGAACCGGCTGTCCGTTTTGAGCTTCAGAACACAATTCGAGTATGTCATCATCTGCTGAGATTCTTAAAGACAAGAATTCATAGAGTGCACTTGAATCCTTACATTCCATGTTGGCGAAATTATAAAATCGTTGAGATAGATGCCATTTATCCATTCAACTCCACCTTTACTGGTTAACTTTTTCGCAGCCTTTCATTTATTTTAACATAAACAGCCTAATTCTATTTCTATTAAGCCATTAAAAAAACTATAAGTGCGTGATCAAAAAGGAGGATAAAAAGGCCAACGAAGAAATTCGAAGTTTCCAATTTCACCGGACTTTTTGAACAACCTCTATAAATCAAACGCTTCAGCCAGCAAACGGTAAGAATGCACTTTCGCATCGAAATCATAAATATTTGTGATAATCATAAATTCATCGGTCTGATAATATTCGCTCAGCCGCTCCAATTCTTGTTTCACTTGCTTTGGTGTACCAATTACAGCCCGGCGGCGGTTTTGCCTGATGATATCAAGCTCTTCTTGCCGGTATGCCCGTTTTCTGACTTCCTCAATCGATGGCACCTTTATATCTGAACCTTTCCCGACGTTCACCAGCCATTTATCCTGACTGATGGCCAGCTCTTCCGCTTCCTCTTCTGTATCCGCACAGACGACGAAAATGCAGACCGAGTTAACCGGGTGTTCAAAGTCGGATGACGACTGAAAGTTTTCCCGGTAGGATTCCATGGCAACCTGTCCCTTGTCCGGGTTGATGAAATGTCCAAACATAAACCCTGCCCCAATCTCAGCGGCATTGGCAGCACCTCTTTCCGACAGCCCAAGCACCCACATGGGCGGAATGGTTTTCGTTCGCGGTGCCGCTTTAACCAAGCGATAAGGGTGATCTTTTGCAAGTGTGTTATGTAAAAATCCCTGCAACTCCTGCAGCTGGCGGGAAAACTCCCGCATGCTTTTATTAACGCCGTCTGTCAGCGCCATGCGTGTATCCTGTGAACCTCCGGGTGATCGGCCAATTCCCAGATCAATCCGTCCCGGAAACAACGCCTCGAGCATTTTAAAGTTCTCTGCAACCTTATACGGACTATATTGCGGTAATAAAACGCCACCGGAACCGACACGTATTCTTTCTGTATACGAAGCAATCCGGGCGATCAGTATTTCCGGTGAGACACTGGCCAGCCCATTTGTATTATGATGTTCCGCCACCCAATAGCGTGCATAGCCAAGTTCCTCAGTTATTTTTGCCAGCTTTAATGTATTATTCAATGCCGTTTCAGGATCAGACCCGCGCGAAATCGGAGACTGATCCAGCACACTCAGTTTCATCCCGCAATAATCCCCCTTTCATATCACAATCGGAATACTTCTATCATGACATATTTGACTGCCAAACTTAAAAGATGCATCTTATGGTTCTCAATTCGCTGGACAAAACATATTTATTTAATACTACTTCGAAAGGAGGCAAAGAATGAAAAAAATAAGCTTACTGTCGCAGATTCTGATCGCTTTTGTACTGGCTGTCCTTGCCGGCATTATTTTCGGGCAAAGCATTGACGTTGTGCAGCCATTGGGGGATTTATTTTTACGTCTTATTCAGTTTATTATTATACCTTTAATCGTATCATCACTCATTACAGGCGTGGCGAGTACCGGAAGTATGGAAACACTTGGCAGAATCGGCGGGAAAACGATTCTCTATTATGTCAGTACAACCTTTGTGGCCGTCAGCATCGGTCTGATTGCTGCAGCTTTGTTCACCCCTGGAAAAGGAGTCGACATTTCGACTTCAAGGGATGTTCCTGAAGCGACAGAAACAGACGGTGTCATCAGTGTTCTATTAAACATTATCCCGACAAACCCGATTGAAAGCTTATCAAGTGGCAATATCCTGCAAATTATCTTCTTTTCCATTTTTGTCGGTATCGGCATTACCATGGTCGGGAAAAAAGCCGAACCGGTACAACGCTTTTTCGATGGCTTTGCCGAGATTATGTACAAAATCACCTGGGTCATCATGAAACTGATTCCGATTGGTATTTTTGGTTTGCTGGCACCGATCATCGGTGAATACGGGCTCTCTGTTTTAATGCCGCTCATTAAGCTGATCTCGGTCGTGGCACTTGCCTGTATCGTACACGCATTGCTAACGTATTCCTTTGCCGTCAAGACATTCGCAAAAATAAACCCGCTTAAATTCTTCAAAGGGATTGCACCAGCAAGTCTTGTCGCTTTCAGTACACAAAGCAGTTCCGGAACGCTGCCGGTCACAATCAAAAGTTCTGAAGACAACCTCGGCGTTTCAAAAAAGATTTCAAGTTTCATCCTGCCGCTGGGTGCGACCATAAACATGGATGGGACCTCGCTTTATTTGAGTGTTGCTGCTCTGTTTACTGCGCAGGCTTATGGTGTCGAACTGTCATTTGCACAAATCTTGATGATTGTGCTTATTGGAACACTCGGATCAATCGGTGCAGCAGGCGTACCTGGAGCGGGACTCGTCATGCTGACACTCGTTTTGACAACACTGAACCTGCCACTCGAAGCCATTGCATTGATTGCCGGTGTTGATCGTTTCATGGATATGTTCCGAACCGCTGTCAACATTACAGGGGACGCTTCCGGAGCAGTCGTGATCAACGCTTCTGAACGGCATCTGAATAATTATACCGATCCGGACAATGAAGCCGGATAGAATACGGATGTAAGGCGTATGAATGAGTCATGCGCCTTTCTTTATTTTCATAAAAAATCAAGTGTAATCAACCTGTAAAGATTTGTTATATAGTAGCCTTTCTTTACCGGTTCAACCAGAATCTGTATCTTCTTATTTCTTGGGAATAATTCCCTTGGTGCTTAAAAACATAGATGAATAGAATGCTGAGAAAACCCCAATTCCTGCAGCCATTTTTTGGTTAATGCCAAACTATATTACATTGATTAGACTCTTAGTTGTGAACTTTTCAACTAGGAGGTCAGAATTAATGAATAAATTAAATAAACTCTCTTTTACAGCATTAATATTGTGTATAATCGCATTCCCGGCGGGGGCATCCGCGGAATCGTATATTGTACTGGAAGGCGACTCGTTTTACACAATAGCCAAGGACAATAATCTACCATTAACACACCTGCAAATTGCAAACGAACGTTCAGGTTTCCAGCTAAAAGCAGGCGAAACCATCACTATTCCGGATTCCGTTTCTACTGAAAATAAGGAATTGATGGCCAAGCTCGTTCACGCTGAAGCCAAAGGTGAACCGTATGAAGGGAAAGTTGCTGTTGCGACTGTCGTTTTAAACCGTGTTGATTCAAGCAAGTTTCCTGACACAGTTAAAGATGTCATCTATGAAAAAGCCGGCGGTGTCTATGCATTTTCGCCAGTGAAAAACGGTGCCATTAACAATGGATATGATGCTGAAGCCATGAAAGCTGTCAATGAAGCGGTTGCCTTCAGAGATCGGGGTATGGGATCGTTATACTTCTATAACCCGGACAAAGTCAGCAGCGATAATTGGATTTTCTCACGTGAGACCATTAAAACAATCGGCAATCACCGCTTTGCAAAATAAATTGATTAAAAAAGCTGAAGACCGTCATCATGATGGCCTTCAGCTTTTTTAATATTGCTCTATTGCTGTCTTTTAATTTAAAACGACTGGAATACATCATAAAGATAATGCATACCATAAAGCGGAAATAGCGTGTAAATAAACAGCGTAATCGGCTTGCAAAGCAAAAAGTAAAAGATAAATTTTTTCAATGGAAGTTTGGTAAGCCCGGCAATTAAACAGATAAAATCATCCGGGAATCCCGGGAAAACCATCGAAATCCAGAAAAACCGTTCAAACCGCTTCCCCTTATTCACCCAGCCGATATATTTATCATACGTTTCCTGTTTGACAAAATAACTTGCAAATCCGCGCCCGAATCGCCGTGCCAATAAAAAATTGGCCAGCGAACCGAGAAAAATGCCGACTATATTCAGAAAGGATCCCAGTCCAATACCGAATAACATCACACCGACAACGGTTGAGACATTGCCGGGCAAAACCGGGATGACAACCTGAACGAAGGTTAGGCCCAAAAAGGCCAGAGGCGCAATACTGCCGAATCCTTCAACCCAGTTCTGTACACGATCCGGGTTATTGAAAAACCCGCTTTCAATAATAAATAAAGCAAATCCGATTATCAGAAGAACCCCAGTAATGGTCGTTATTTTAACAATCGGTTTTTGATAATTTATGAGTGTTTTCTTTAGATGACTCATGCCAACACCAGTTTCCATCAATTTAGCCGAATATCGTTCAATACCAGTATGACAAGAATATCACACAAAATTACCAGGGTAAAAATTTCTGTCTCACTGGGCAGCAAAAAGGCCTGACCTCATAACATAGGAAAGTCCAGAAAAACTAAACACGCACTTTTGCCAGTTGTTCATAATATTTGACGATAGCGGCATGATCATCTTCCCCATTGCCTTCAACCGTTAATGCTTTTAATGTTTCTCTGATTGAAGCGGTTAATGGGAGCGGCACATCAATATCATCAGACGTTTCCATCACATTGTTCAAATCTTTCAGGTGAAGATCGATTTTGAAACCGGGATCAAAGTTTCCTTCCAGCATCTTCGGGGCTTTTGCATCCAACGCGGTACTCCCTGCCAGCCCGCCGCGTATCGCATTATACACCAATTCATTATCAACGCCCATTTTCTTCGTTAACACCAGCGCCTCCGAAACAGCCGCAATATTCAGGGCTACGATAATCTGATTGGCCAGTTTCGTAGAGTTGCCTGATCCCACATCCCCCGTCCTGACGACCGATGCGGCCATGGCTTCCATAATCGGCAGGCATGTCTCAAAGGTCGCCTGATCGCCACCCGCCATCACCGAAATCGTGCCGTCAATCGCTTTCGGCTCACCACCGCTGACAGGGGCATCCAGAAATCCGATATCTCTTTCTTTCAATGCTTTGCCGATCTCCTGACTGGCAATCGGTGCAATCGAGCTCATATCAATGATGACCGACCCAGGCTTTGCACCTTGAATTAGCCCGCCTTCTGTCAGTATGACCTCTTTTACTTCAGGTGAATTCGGCAGCATCGTAATGATAACATCCGCTTTAGCAGCAACATCAACGTAAGTATCAATCACCTCCGCACCATGGTCCTCCATCTCTCTATTCGTTTCGGGATTGCTGCTTGAGATGACCAAATCATACCCTGCCCTGATTAAATTCTTGCTCATTGGTTTCCCCATAATCCCCAATCCGATAAAACCTATTTTCATATTCACTGTCTCCCTTCAGAAAATATCCCTTGTGCCCATAATACACAAAATACAGTGCTTCCTGACATATCAAATAATTCACATAACCTGTCTGCTATTATCAACGTTAGCAAAAACGAAAATCCGCCCGCTTGATCTGGACCGTGGGCGGATGCTGCATATTCAACTTAAAAATCAAATTCCACATCAGTTTCCATCGCCCATTCATGAATTTCCCAGTCCCTCGCGCCATTTATGATGTAAGGATCCTGTTTTAGATAGGACGTGGCTTCATCCAAATTGTCCGCTGCGTAAATTACCAGCCCCCCAGCGCCATCTGTAAATGGGCCGTTCATCAATATCTTTTTCTCATCGCGCATTTGCTTTAGGAACGCCAGATGCTGCGGACGGAGTTCCTTACTCTTCTTTTCATCTTTCATCGGTAAAAAAACAGCATAATATTTCAAATTAATCTCTCCTCCTATTCCTGTTTATGGCTTGATAAAGCGAAACCTCAATCAGTGAAGGCTTATTTTTCTATTTCATCTTTTATTTCAGTAATTCTTTCCATAGACAGACCGGTAGACTCCGCAACAAACTCCATGTCCATTCCCCTTGCCAGAAGCTTGTGGGCAGTTGTCACAAGCCTTTCCTTTGCTTCCAGTTCCTTCTTTTCCGCATCCTGGATCTTTTTTTCTGATTCCTGGATCTTTTTTTCTGATTCCTGGATCCTTTTTTCTGATTCCAGAATACTTTTTTCTGATTCAAGAATACTTTTTTGAGCTTCCACAATTCTTTTTTCGGCTTCCTCATTCTTTTTTTCGGCTTCATGATTTTTCTTAGCAGCCTCTTCCGCCAACGACTTCATGTCCTGCTTAAATGATTCATCATCCAAAATTTGCTTCAGTCGGGACTCGTATGCAAGTCTTTGTTCCTGTGTCATACTCAACTCTTCCCAGTTTTCAAAGGCCTCGCGCAGCGAATCATCATTCATGGCTATCACCTCCAATTCCCGATAAATATCATTATAGATTTCACCATTTTTGGAATCGACCATACCGAGCATCATAAGCCATCGCGCTAACATATCATTCCACGGATCCAATTTGTCCGATTTCCAATCCTTTATTAATTTTGACATCTCAATGAAATGGAATTCCATCGCATTGGTCAGTTTGAAGTATTTTTCATCTTCATATAAATGATAAGACGTGTGAAAAAGGTCTGTTTGACGGAAAAGATCAAAATTTACGATGTTAATCACGATAACCGGGCGCAACTGATTATATTTCATACCTTCCTTAAGAGAATTGTTATAGATTCGGGACCAGTAAAATAAAGATCGTTTAACCATATCGTATTTATTTGTGAATTGGATTTCAACATTAATCCACTCATTATCTTTTGTCAGTACTAACAAATCCAGACTTGATTTCTTATCTTTGTAATACTCGCCGCCTACTTCTGTATTGGTGAAAGAAATATCTGTTATCCGTTTTCGACCTGTACGCTGCAGAATAGCATTTAAAAATACAACAGTAATCTCTTTATTCTTTTCGTTTCCAAATAGCTGCTTAAATGCGTAATCAACCTTTAAATCCATGAGCTTTTCAAGTGGTATTCGTTTGAGCAGAATTGTTTTACCGTGTTTTTTGTTATCTTTATGATAGAAATAATCATTTGAATCTTCTTTTACTTTGGTAATTGCAGTAAAATCAGCCGTTTTCTCAAGCGATTGGGTTAATGTCATGCCCACACATCCTTTGGGTTTTATGAGGACTTAACGGGGATGTTGTTCTTAATAAAATATACCACATTCACGTTATGCAAACAAGCGTTCTTGTATCCGTTTTCAAACTCCTTCATATAATATTAATCTACGGTGAGCTAGTTATTTGGACACCTGGCCTCCCTCCCCTACAGCAGTAATAGCCCCCGCTGGGTTATACAGCGACAGATTAATACTGATTGTTTCTTCCACTTTCAAGGTATTCATTTCGATACCAGAAACCTAAATCCTATATAATAAGCGCAATTCTTTTCATGAAATTGCGCTTACTATGAATCAGTTGAATTGCATTGGACCGTCATAATCAGTGACAGCTCAAGTCAACCATAAGATTTTAGTGCATCGCTAAACAGTTCCCAAAAGCCATCACGATTTAAGAAACGGGCAAACTTCACATTTGGCTGTTTCCCTGTGACTCCTGACATATCTGCAACAGTCATACCATACGTGAATTCGCCTTTTGTTTCAATATCAATACGGACATGTTCGAAATCAAAAAGAGACGGATTTATTAAATAAGCAATTGTACAGGCATCATGTATAGGACCGCCTTCAAGTCCAAACACTTTTTCATTCGTTTTTAAGAAGAATTCCAGCAAGTCCGCTGCAAATCGGGCAACCGGGTTGCCGATGTCTCCAAATCTATCCATAAGTTCCCTGGTAGCAATTGCCTGGTGGGTGACATCCAGACCGAACATGGTAATCGGAACACCGCTGTCAAAAACGATCTTTGCCGCTTCAGCATCCACATAAATATTAAACTCAGCAGCAGGCGTCCAATTTCCGAATGTGCCTCCGCCCATCAAGACAATTTCTTGAATTTTGGAGAGAATCCCGGGCTCTTTTTTTATAGCTAACGCAACATTCGTCAGAGGGCCTGTCGCAACCAGCGTCACATCATGATTCGAATTTAAAACCTTATCAATGATGACATCAACTGCGTGTGCTTCTGCCGGTTCTTTTGCAGGTAATTCAGGTAAAGCCGGACCATCCAAACCTGTTTCACCGTGAATTTCTTCGGCCACTTCCCTTTGTTTGATTAATGGTCTGTCAGCACCTTTAGCTACAGGAGTATGTTCTAAGTCCAGAACATCACATACCTTTAAGGCATTCAGTGTGTTTTTCTCCACTTCGACATTTCCTGATACCGTTGTAATTGCTTCAATTTTTAGTGGGCTCATTTCCGAAGCGGCTAATATGATGGCAAGCGCATCATCGTGTCCCGGATCGCAATCCATGATGATTTTTCGATTGTTCGCCATGACGATGCTCCTTTTCTTACGATGATTTATCTCATGTTAAAAATATTTTCTTAGAAAAATACTCACAAAGCAAGACAAAAAAGACAGCCCGTTCTGGACTGCATTCTTGTTAATACTGGCCGATCGCTTTTTTGATCCTGTGAATTTCCGTCTCATTTTCAAAGTTTTTCTTTGCAAGGAGATCCATACTGTCCTTTAGTTTATATGCCGTTTCATTCATTTCATCAAATCGTTTATCGACTTCATCGAACCTGGTATTCATCTCTTGATGCATCAGATCAAATCTTTTATCCACTTCTTCAAATCCTTTGTCCACTTCTTTAAATCTTTTATCCACTTCTTCAAACCGTTTATCAATTTTTACAAATCCGTCATTCATTTGCTCATGCAATTCTTTTATAGCCTGCATGATCTGATCATTTTGTTCATTCGTCATTGTAACTCCCCTCCTCTTTGTCATATGACGTTTCAGCGAACAGCTTAAGTTTAATATCATTATAAACGACCCAATCCAAATAGTCTACAACGGGACGCAGACAGGAAAATCATCCGGAGCTCCAAGTGATACCCGGCTTCTAAAATGCATTGATCAACGCTTCGATTAATTTTTCAGGTGCCATCACCTTTTCTCCTCCACCCTGCGCCACGGAAGCATTTCCGCCGCCTTTTCCATTAATCAAGGGAAGAACCTGCTCAACCAGATCATTCATATTAGCGCTGACAGCATCCCCCCTCGCGCAGACAAGCTGCAGCTTATCATGACTTTCGTTGACCAGAAAAATGATCATGTTACCGGAACTCGCTGCAATCGCCTTTGCCAGCTGTTGCAGTTCCGGCATTGGCCGATTCGCAAATACTGTTTTAACAACCTTTCGCCCGCGTATCTCTTCTGCCTGTTCGACATAAGCCTCAGCCTCATAACCAATCAGATCCATTTTCAGCTTGTTCACTTTTTTCTCCAGGTCCTTGTTCAGCTGTAACGCCCGAATCGCTGTCTCGTTTAAATCTTCCTGCGGGGCATTCAATGTATCGGTCAAACCTTGGATGACCTTATGTTTCGCGCCCAGCTGCTTCAAGATTCTGCCCCCGCAGACAAAATACACACGCACCTTTTGCTTATGTGTTTCCCAATGCAGTATTTTCAGCGAACTCACCTGCCCTGTAGAATCTGGATGGGTGCCGCCGCAGCCGTTATAATCAAATTCCGGAATAATGACGAGCCGGATATTTTCTGAAACGGACAATTCTTTTCGGAGCTGATATCGTGAAAGTTCTTCTTCTGATACCCATTTCGTCTTCACCGGACGATTTTCCAAAATTATGTCATTCGACTCATTCTCGACCTGCATAACTTCCTCATCTGTCAAATGCCCGGTATCGAGATCTATCGAGCAGGTAACGCTTCCTAAGTGAAAGCTGACCGTTTTATAGCCGAATATTTCCTCAAATGCTGCCGATAAAATATGCTGTCCGGTGTGCTGCTGCATGTGATCGAACCGCCGCTCCCAGTCGATTTCACCTGCAACCTCCTTATGTATGTCAACAGGTTCTACAATATAATGACGTACCTCCCCGTCAATATCCGCCACATCATATACGGGTACCTCATTCAACGTACCAGTATCATGTGGCTGCCCGCCGCCTGCCGGGTAAAAAGCCGTCTGATCCAGCACCGCGTAGAAACGACCCTCCTCGTCTTTCGCAGACTTTAATAGCCTGGCGCTAAACGAGCGCATGTATGGATCCTGGTAAAATAATTTTTCCGAAGACATTGAGTTGATGCTCCTTTGTTGGATTGTATCTACTAACGTCCGGCTTATGATTTTTATCAAAAGAATAACCAGGTGAAGCTTACCTGGTACAT